>CAIYYT010000001.1 GCA_903930455.1 uncultured bacterium
CAAGCGACCGGATGAACCGTTCAGCCAGAAGCAATTGGATATCGCCGCTTCGATTCAGGAGGTCACCAATCAGATAATGTTCAAACTGGCGCGTCACGCCAAAGAAATCACCGGCGAGAAAAATCTCTGCCTTGCCGGAGGCTGCGCGCTCAATTCCGTCGCCAATGGCCTGATCAGGCGAGCAGGTATCTTTGAGCGGATATTCATTCAGCCCGCGGCGGGTGATGCCGGCGGCGCTATCGGCGCAGCACTGATGGCATGGCATCTATTTCTCGGCAACGGGCGTATGCCCGAAGCCATGGATGGTCAGTCGGGGAGCTATCTCGGGCCGTCATACAGCTCGGAGGAGATCAGGACTTTCCTTGATTCGATTGGCGCTGTCTATCATAAACTCGAGTGCAAAGAAACACCGACAGTCATTGCAGAAGCGATTGACCACCAGAAGATCGTCGGATTGTTACAGGGCCGTATGGAATTTGGTCCGCGGGCGCTGGGCGCCCGCAGCATTCTAGCCGATGCCCGCTCACCGAAGACGCAATCCAAGCTTAATCTCAAGATCAAATTCCGCGAGTCGTTTCGGCCATTTGCGCCGGCAGTTTTACGCGAGGATGTCGCCGATTATTTCGAAGACGACTGCGACAGCCCCTATATGCTGTTGGTAGAGCCGATCAAAAAGTCAATCCGCAATCGACCGTCCGAAGCAGAGCAGAATCTGCGGGGAATCGACCGCCTCCGCACGATCCGGTCGTCCGTACCGGCGGTGACGCATGTTGATTACTCCGGACGTTTGCAAACCGTGACCAAAGAACGTAACGGCATTTTCTACGACATAATCAGTGCGTTCAAGCAACGCACCGGTTGCAGCGTGATCGTCAATACCAGTTTTAATATCCGTGGCGAACCGATTGTCAACACGCCGCAGGAGGCGTACCGCTGTTTTATGTTTACCGATATGGATATGCTGGTACTGGAGAATTTTGTACTGCACAAGTCGGAGCAACCACCATATCCGGGCGCGGCGAAGTACCGCAAGAGCTTTGGAGTAGACTGATATGTTAGGCCGAATCAACTGGCATCCATCCCGCCGCGAGATCAAATATTTCTCCGTGACTATGTTGATTGCCTTCGCCTTGGCCAACCTCGTTCTCTTGTTGGCGGGTAAATACCGTGTTGCCGGGTGGTCTTTCGGTTGCGGCCTGGTCCTCAGTGTCGTATGCTATTTCATCCCACCAGTCGGCAAGCTGGTCTACTTCGTCTGGATGGCCGCCACCTACGTCCTTGGCCGTATTGTCTCGCCCATCGTCACGGCGATCATTTTCTATTTGCTGGTCACGCCTATCGCGCTAATCAACCGCCTGATGGGGAAGGATCGGCTACGGTTGAAGAAGCCCAAGAACGCATGCACCTACTTCGTCGATCATACAGATGCTCAGGACAAGGAGTCGATGAGAAGGCAGTTCTGAGATGGATTGAAACCGTGTAAACAAAACAAACGCCGTCAGGAACGAATTCCTGACGGCGCTTTTTATTTCACAGGGCCGTTTAACGTCCTGCCCGGGACGGTTCTATAGAGCCGGAGCAACAATGTGCTACGCGCGGCATGGTATAGCGTTTCATTTCTTCACTCCTTGTGGTTTAACTGGTTTTTTGCCAGCACGGCCGGCACCTTTTGGTGTCGTCCGCGATCTATCACTATGCTTCGAAGCGGCTTTTTGAGTCATCGGAACCGTCACGCAACAGCAGGGGAAACAACCGACCAATTCCAGACAGAAATCCTTAATCTTGTCGGCGTTCAACCGATAGAACACTTTCTGTGCCTGTTTCTGTCGGATCACCAGTCCGGCTTTGAGTAAATGCTGCAGGTGACGGGTAATCGTCGGCTGGGAGAGGTCGAAGAAATCCACAATCTCCCCGACCGTGCGCGGCTTGGATTCCAGCATCAGCAGAATCTTCAACCGTGTCTTGTCAGCCAGCGCCAGTAGCGCCGGCGCGAGTGCTTTATCGTTTTGTTCGTTCTTCATACTTCCAAACGTATATACGTCATAATGTATATAAGAGTTTCATGAAAAGCCATTGTTTTTTTCCTTTTTTTCAGTATCTTTTATTAGTAGGTTGAATTGTCACGAAGGAAGGCCGGATGACAATCCTAAGTAAGCTCAAGAATGGCATGTGCTTCTGCGTCGTTCTCGGGCTCCCGATCGGAATCTATCAGGGCAATCCTGACTCCACTAATCTCTCCATTGGCGCCTATGGTGGCGCCGGGCGGTTCGCCGCGTTTGTTCAGGGCTGCAACGGTGAGACGCGGACGACGGCCAACAATTTCTCGGAGTATGGTGGGGCAGCTTACCTGGCCATTCCACCCGGGAAAAACTCACCATTGGTGGTGGGATTGCGAGGCGGTCACTTCAGCTCTAACCTTCAACTGGCGAGTATCTCGAATTACACGGAGCGCGCTGAATATACGTTCGACTATCTCAACCCCAGTGTTAGTCTTGAGTTCTCTCGCTTTGGAATAGGTGTGGGTTACGTATCGGAGAATGTACCGATTCATTTTGGTGGTAACATCGAAACGGGCCCGAGATTTTCGAGTCACCTACGTGTAAACATCTACCGAGGCAGCTACATCCTCGGCAGTTTCAACGAGGATATGCCGCTCGTTTCCGGTGGCGGCAGTTTCAACCTGGGCTTCGGCATCCCCGCTGGCAAGGTGTTTCTGTTCAATGGCCTGAGCGCGGGGCAGTACCATAATGCCGGGGTGCTGCATCAAGGGAGAATCCGACTCTCGAGAGGAGTTCTTTTCGACGCCTCGTTTCGCTGGGGATGGACAAGAGGTATCTTCGAAGGTGGGGGAGCTGTAGGGCTCGTCTACCAATTTGGCAGACCATACACTAAGACAGTCACTAAGCCTGTGGACTGGTGATCCCCAACTGCTTCATCCGATACACCAGAATATGTCTCGGAATCTTCAGCAATTCCGCCGCCTTGGTTCTGTTCCAATAGCACTTTTCTAATGCGTCGATGATCGAGCGCCGCTGTGCTTCCTGGAAGCTGACGGCTTGTTGCGCGGTAGCTGAAGTCTTGTCAAAACCGAAGCGGTTTTGACCTACAGCTTGATTTGGAGTAGTCTGAGCGAAGTCAGCAGGGAGGTCGCCGACGGTAAGTTTGTCCGACTTGCGGAGCACGACCATCCGCTCGATCAGGTTCTCAAGTTCGCGGATGTTGCCCGGCCAGTCGTATGCCACCAACCGCTCTAAAAGCTCCGGCGCAATCTCGACCGTCAGGGCGTCCTGTTTTTGCAGGAATTCCTTCACCAATACCGGGATATCATCCCGTCGATTCCGCAGGGCGGGGACATCGATCGGTATCACATTCAGCCGATAGAACAAGTCCTCGCGAAACTTGCCATCCGCTACTCGCTCCTTCAATGACACATTTGTCGCGGCGACGATTCGCACATCAACTTCGAGCGGCGTCTCCGATCCGACCGGCTCGACAATCCGGCTCTGCAGCGTGCGGAGCAATTTCGCCTGCAATTCGATTCCCAACTCGCTGACCTCGTCAAGAAACAGCGTTCCGCCGTCCGCCAGTTGGAACTTCCCTTTCTTATCTTTGATCGCTCCGGTAAATGCGCCTTTGACATGGCCAAACAATTCCGATTCTATCAGCTCCCTCGGTATTGCCGCACAATTGACCGGCACAAATGGGCCGTTGGCGCGCGGACTTTTAAGATGAATAGCGTGTGCCGTAAGTTCCTTGCCCGATCCGGACTCACCGGTGATCAGGATCGTTGCCTCGGTTGGCGCAACTTTGTCGATCAGCCCCAGCATCTCCTTGAACGCGCGGGAAGCGCCGACGAAGTGTTTGAGATACTTGTCGCCGACCTGATCTCGCAAAGACCGGTTTTCCTCTTCCAGCCGCCGGAACCGCACCGCCTTCTCAATTGCGACGAAGAGCTGTTCATCTTCAAATGGCTTGGTCAGGTAATCGAACGCCCCCAGCTTGACCGCCTGCACCGCTTGTGAGACCGTGGCAAACGCGGTCATCATAATCAACTGCAAATCGGGCGCTGTCTGTTTGGCTAGTTCTAAAAGCGTGATGCCATCCATTTTTGGCATCTTCATGTCGGTAAGGAGTAGATCAAACTTGCCGCGTTTGAGTTCTACAAGTGCCGATTCTCCATCACCAACCGCCCTGACGTCATAACCCTTCTGCTTCAGTTTGACTTCGATGACCCGCCTTAGACTGGCGTCATCATCGGCGATCAGTATTCGAATAGTCATTTCACTTCTCCCGTCAAAGGCAGAATCACTCTGAACGTCGTTCCTCGCCTCGGCTCACTGTCTACTTCGATCTTGCCTTTGTGTTTGGTCACAATCGATTGGGCAATCGTCAGTCCCAAACCGGTGCCGGATGATTTTGAAGTATAGAACGGTTCAAATACTCGAACGATTTCCTCGTTAGTGATACCCTTGCCCCGGTCCTTTGCGGAGATGATTGCCGAGTTGTCGGTTGTCCGTTCAAGTCTAACTTCTATTGCTCCACCGCTGTCAGACGCTTCGATGGCATTTAGCATCAGGTTGAGAACAAGCTGATGGATACTCTCGCTGTCGATTTCCGCGATGATGTCGGTCTCGATCATCGTTACCAGTTCTAGCCCTTTGCCGTTGATTTGTCTCTCCATCTGTTTCGCCGCTGCCGTTACAGTCGCACTCAAATCCGCCCGCTGCAAAGTCATCTCCCGCGGACGACCGAAGTTAAGAAACTCCCGCACGGTGCGGTCGATTCTGCCAATCTCGGAAGAGACAATTCCTTCGAACTCGCGGCGTTCGTCGGTTGACGTTGCCGGCGAGTTGATGATTTCCACCGCGCCTTTGATCGAGGCCAGCGGATTTTTGATTTCATGTGCTACGCTGGCCGCCATTTGTCCCATCAGCGACAGCCGCTGCGACCGTTCTAATTGTAGCGCCGTTTCCTCCTGTCGCGCCCGAATTCGTCTCTCTCGATCAACCAGTAGACCAATCAACCCGCCGATCGCGAAATAGAAAACGATCTCCACCCATTCGCTGGATGGTTCCATGTGTGGATTGTCTGACCATAGAATAAACGGTTGTATCATTAGTGAAATGGTGGCGGCAGTGATCAGACCGCCGCGCAAACCAAACCACGCCGCTGCCATAACGATCGGTATATAGCACAATCGGCTGTGAATGGCGTGCACCCAGCCGGCATGTCCGAACAGGGGCACGAGAATCCAACCATAGTGAATCGACACGGTGATGGCGAGCACGATCGCGAGAACGACGATCTTCCACCAGAGATCGGTTTTCCTTCTCTCACCACCTATGCTTATCAAAATCCCTCCGCCAACGCGTCGGTTGCTTGCCAAACACGAAACAGGATGTCTGAACGTATTGTCACACCTGTCTAAGGTTTCAACAATACTATGCAGCTATGGTTTCGGCAAATTGGAAATTGGTAATGCTCGGTAGGTCTATTGGGGCTGTGATTGTCTTTCGACCGGCGATGTCGTTGTATCGAGCGCTTCCCGAATCTTCTGCAGCAGTTGCTTCGAGCGGAATGGTTTGGGAATAAACCCCTTGATCCCTTGATCCAGTACTTCCTGCACGTTGCTGTCACTATAGCCCGACATCAACAGCACACACACATGCGGGTTAATCTGTTTCATTGCCGCGAAGACATCCTTGCCGTGCATATTTGGCATCATCATGTCTAACAAAATCAGATCGAATTCGGAAGCCCCGTCTCTATAAAGCGCAACCGCTTCCGGTCCATCGGCGCAGGCGGTGACGCGATAGCCAGCATTGGTGAGAATCTTGATTGCCAGATTGCGAACTACCTCTTCATCTTCCACAAGTAACAGGCGTTCCTCGCCGGTAAGCTGCAGTCTCCGTTCGCTTGGGACCGCCTGCTTCTGCTGTTCAGCGGTGACGGGAAACAACAGCCTGAACGTCGAACCGCCTCCAAGTTGGCTGGTAACTTCGACGCTTCCATGATGATTCCTAAGACATCCATAGACTCCCGAAAGACCCAAGCCGGTGCCCTGACCCTGTGCCTTAGTTGTGAAGAAGGGATCAAAGATGTGAGCCATAACTGCCTCATCCATGCCGATACCGGTATCGGTCAGAGAGACGGCCAGATAATCCCCGGCGCCTAGATCCAGCGAGTGAAGCTGACAATACGTTTCGTCCAGGTGAACATTCTCGGTCTGAAACGTCAAGCGTCCTCCCTCCGGCATAGCATCGCGCGCGTTGATTGCCAGATTCAGAATCGCACTCTGAATCTGCGAGGGATCACCGCTGATGAACGGCCTTTCCGTACGGTAATTCTGTTTGATTTCGATACGGCGATCAATCGAGCGTTCGAGTATCGCTACGACCTCATCGATAACTTCATTGACATTTACCAGAATCGACAGAAACCTGCCCTTGCGCGCGAATGCGAGAAGCTGTCCGGTGAGATCAGCCGCGCGACTAGCGGCCTTGAGGATTTCTTGGGCATAGTCGCTAACCTTGGGCCCGGCTTCTTCATCGAGAGTTAATAACTCGGCAAACCCCTTGATGCCTGCAAGCAGATTGTTGAAGTCGTGCGCGATTCCCGCGGCGAGCAGTCCCACAGCCTCCAGCTTTTGGGACTGACGCAGCCGATTCTCAAGCTCGGCTTCCTGCGAGACATCACGTTTGACGGCAACGTAACTGACGATGACTCCGTTTTGATCTCGAATCGGCGAGATGCTGCACTCTTCCTCATAGACTGATCCATCTTTGCGACAGCTCCGCATGCGGCCGGTCCAGACCTGTCCCTCTCGGAGGACTCTCCAGAGTTCGTCATAGAAGCTTTCATCATATTCGTTCGAAATCAGTTCGTTCCATTTCTTGCCGATCGCCTCGTCACGTCGATAGCCGGTGATTCTCTCGAAAGCCGGATTGACATATTCGATTTGACCCTCTAGGTCGATCATGACTATCGCTTCAGCCGCCTGCTCTGTTGCTGTTGCCAACCGCGCTAGTTCCATCTCCGCGCGCTTACGTTCGGTGAGATCGCGGAAGCTCCAGACTCTGCCAACGACTTCATCACCAACTCGTTGCGGTTGAGAATGGCGCTCGAACACACGCCCGTCCTTGAAGTCAATGGTATCATAAGACTGTGACTCGGGAAGCGCGTAGACCTGCTTGATCCGTTCCTGATACCGCGCGGGGTCTTTAGGCTGATCGATCACATATTTCAGCAGTTTTTCGTCGTCCATCAGTACGGCGAAGAACTCCGGAATATGCCACATCTCCAAGAACTTTCGGTTGAAGCTCAACACGTTGCCGGCTCGGTCGACCACCAGAATACCGTCCGCCGTCGATTCCAGCGTCGCTCGCTGCAATGACAGCGATCTCTCCAGCGCCTTTTGTGACCGCTTACGTTCCGTGATATCGCGGACGATTGCCAGTATGTGTCGCTCGCCCGCAATTTCAATGCCGCTGAGTTTCACCTCCGCATCGAAGCAAGTGCCTTCTAGCTTTGTGTGTGTCCATTCAAAGAACTGCGGTCGTCCGGCCATGGCCTCATTCATCTTCTCCAATGCTTTGTCCCTTGACCGATTGCCGTCCGGTTGTACTTCAGGCGAGAATTGATCCGGTGGTTTTCCCAGAATCTGCTCGCGCGTGCAGCCGAACATCTCGCAGGTAGTCGAGTTGCAGTCGACAAAGAGATAATTCTTCATCAAGAAGATCGCATCCTGAGCCGACTCAAAAAGCGTTCGATACTTGGTTTCACTAAGCGCCAGTTCATCTTTCGCCCCCCGTTGCTCGGTAATGTCGGAAATCAGTCCTTCATAGGAGACAATAGACCCGCTATCATCCGCATGCACGGAGAGCGTATTTCTCACCCAGCGAATTGAACCATTCCTATGTATAATTCGATGCTCCAGCGGGGGAATAGTCGCTCCGGTCATCACCGAGGACACATGTTCCTGCACTGCCGGTCGATCCTCTTCGACAATCATTTGCAGCCACAGATAGGGGTTCTCCTCGAATTCCTTTGAGGTATAGCCGGTGACTGCGAGACAGCCCTCTCCGTGTGAAGTTGATACTGGTTTCCCGTTTGCAACTCTCACTGTATAGATGTAGTCCGTGACCGACTCTAGGAGTCGTTTGTAACGTTCTTTGCTCTCGCGCAGCGCTTCTTCCACCCTCATGCGGTCAGAGATGTCAACGAAGCTCTCGAGGAAACAGTCTCTTCCGCCAATGCTGATAGGGTATACCGTTTTCAGTATGTCAATTTGATGTCCGTCAGCATGAACGAGTTTCCGTTCAGAGTGATGTATATTTTGACCGAGGTCCTTGACCGGGCACTCACCGGCCTGAGCCGGACAAACCAAAGAGCAACAGGTCTGTCCGGTCATCCTTTCTTTGGGCAACCCGGTCATTTCTACGACAGTCTGA
This sequence comes from uncultured bacterium, assembly GCA_903930455.1. Classification (GTDB taxonomy): domain Bacteria; phylum Zixibacteria; class MSB-5A5; order CAIYYT01; family CAIYYT01; genus CAIYYT01. The sequence goes on from CAIYYT010000001.1 coordinate 8,451, forward strand.
TTAGCGTCGATAATAGCCTGAGTGTCTCTATCGATGATAAGAATCCCTGTTGCCACTTTGTTGAAGATTGCTTGCAGTCTGGCCTCACTCTCCCGCAAAGCCTCCTCGGCCATCTTGCGCTCGGTGATGTCCTGATGTGTGCCCGACATCAGAAGCGGCTTGCCGTCGTCGCTCCAAGTGTGAACACATCCCCGATCGAGAATCCAGACCCAGCTGCCGTTTTTATGGCGCATCCGCAATTCGCACTCGTAGTAGTCTCGCTCGCCTTCGAAGTGCTGTCTCAGCGCTTCATTGGACGCCTGCAGATCATCAGGATGAGTCATCTCATTCCACTTCTGCATGATGATCGGTGATAGCTCCTCCAGCGTGTAGCCGAGTATCTCCGCCCAGCGGTCGCTGATCACGGTTTCGCCGGTGGCAACGGTATATTCCCAGGTGCCGACATTGGTTCCGCGAATAATGTCTGCGAGTCGACGTTGTTCATCCGCCAGTGCCAGTTCGGCACATTTGCGCTCGGTGATGTCTGAATGAGTGCCGGACATCAACAGTGGCTTTCCATCGACGGTCCACGTATGAACACGTCCACGATCGAGAATCCAAACCCAATTGCCATTCTTGTGGCGCATCCTTGATTCGCATTCGTAATAATCAAGTTCTCCATTGAAATGCTGCTGTAGCAGTTCATTCGATCTTTGCAGGTCTTGCGGGTGAGCCAGTTTCAGCCATGTTTCGATACTAACCGGCGAGAGTTCTTCCAGCGTGTAGCCGACAATCTCAGCCCAGCGCTTACTGAAGATCGTTTCACCGGTCTGGACATTCCATTCCCAAGCTCCGACATTGGTGCCTTTGATAATATCGTTGAGACGGCGACGTTCCTCGGCAATGGTGAACTCTGCGTTCTTGCGCTCTGTGATGTCAATGAGGGTGCTTTGCATGCCGACGACCGCACCGTGGGAATCGGTCAGCGGCCTTGAGTTGTTTAGTACGGTGATGACACTCCCGTCTTTACGAATCAACCGATGTTCGTAGTTAATTAAGCGATCGCCTGCAAGCAATTTCTGATGTGCTGGTAGTACGACGACGGGATCTGCATCCACGTCCGGAATGCTCAAACCGAGCAGCTCTTCCCTTGAATAACCTAACAGGTCTAACCCAGCCTGATTTGAGTCAAGGAAGTTCTTTTCTTGATCAAAAATGTAGATTGCAGCAACGGATTCATCGAATATTCCTTGGAATTTTTCACTTTGCTCTCTTAACTTGAGTTCTATCTCTTTGCGTTCGGTGACATCAATGGCGAAATTTAGTGTGGCAGGCTGCCCCTCCCAGTCAATCAGAACGGCGTTGATCTCCAACCACTTGAGAGAACCGTCAGCGGTAGTAACTCGGAGATCATGACTGCCGGCAATCTTCTCCCCAGCCAGTCGTCGATGATGGCGGTCCAACGCCGACTCCCGATCACCCGCATGGATATGATCAGCAAAAGGAGTAGACGTGATTCGTTCTACCGAAGAGCCAAACATTTCGCACATCCGCTTATTGCAGAATCTTACGATGCTATCCTGCGCCACAAAGATCGCCTCATTAGCATGCTCAACAAGTAGACGGTACTTCTCCTCGGAAGTTTGCAGCTCCTTTTCAAAGCGGCGGCGTTCAGTGATATCTACAAATAAACACTGTGTTCTCTGGAAATTGCCGTTTTCATCATTGACCATTTTACCATTGAATGATGCGACAACAATCGAACCGTCCTTCCTAACCAGTTCGAGTTCAACTCCGGTAAACTGACCTGTGGCCATGAGTTTGGGAAAGGCGTTCCGGTATTTCTCCGAGTAGGCGGGGGTTATGAATTGCTCGAAGTTCCGACCGATTACCTCGCCAGCGGAATAGCCCAGAGTCAATAGCCAAGGCCGATTGACTTCGATAATCTGACCGTTTTGGCCGAGTGATTGGTAGGGGAGGGGCGCCTCCGCAAACAGATGCCGTGTCCGCTTCTCGCTTTCATCCAGCGCCATCCGCAGGCGGCGTTTGCGTACGATTACGGTCGCTAGTGGGACTCCGAGGAAGATAATGCACGCCGTTACGACGAGTCGTCTAAAGAATACGTCGGCGGAAATATCGGTGATCAGTGTCTTCCAGAACGACGTGCC
>CAIYYT010000002.1 GCA_903930455.1 uncultured bacterium
CTTCGATGAAGTCGATCTAAATGCTCTTCCCGGATTGCTGACGGATCTCGACTGCTTGATCGGTGCGAGAAGCATCGAAGAGCGTCAGCAGGATTGGGAGAGGAACCTCTCTATTGAAGACTATCGCCGGCATATTGCCAATCTACTTGATGCCGAGATCGTGTTCAGTTCTATCTCGCCCTTATTGCCCGAAGAGCGTCGGGACAAGATCTATCGTTTTATTTCGTTGATTTTCATGGAGCAGGATCAAGAAGTCAGGCTCTCCCAGTATGGTGAGGACATTTTGGTGGAGCGAAGATGAATCTCTCTGAAAAGGACAAGGTATTCCTGGAGCGTTTGAAGAAGCTCTGCGATGAAAATCAGCTGGAGATCGAGCTGAAATATGCCGGTGTCAAGTACATGGTCTTGAGGCAGAACTACGGCGACAAGGTCGAGTTGCGTTTTGGGATGACTCGGCAAGGCGTCAGGTGGCGGTTTCATCGCTTGTTCAATGAGATCTATGTCTCGTCTTACGAAACTATCTACTGGGTTGAAAGCAGCTTTGGAACGAGCTTGAGAAGTATGGCTTTGGAGATTGTCAAGGAGCGAATCGAGATGCGGAAGAAGGCCAACAAAATGGTGTTTTTCGAAACTCCTCGACGAGAAAACGACAGTTCGGAGGATGAACCAGAAGGTCAGAGATTGTAAAGGGAAATGCCCTCCTAACAAAACAGGCATTTCAGGCTGCATCTGTCGTCTGAGGCCCGTTTTCCAAACATGTGTTTGTTCGTGAAGTAGCTTCCAACAGCAGGGTTCGACCGGTTTCGCACGGTTTTCGGTGCAAAGCGATTTCGAGAAAACGGGGGCAAAGTCACTTCAGTTCTTTAACAAGGTCAAGATCGGGGACTTCCTTTGGAACGCCCTGCTTTGATTAAAAAAGGTGGGTTTATCATGAAAGAAGGGTCAAAGATTGAGTTCGGCTTCAACAAGATCGGCAAGGTTGAATCCTTGGACGAGTTTGCCGAGCTACTCTTCCCCAATAATAGAAACCATCAGAAGCTGTTCCTGGCTGTTTTCGTCGAACTCAAATATGCTGACGGCCAGTTCTTGAAGTCGTTGGAGTGGGTGGCTGACGAGTATCGCTGTAGCCGGCGGGTTCTGGAGATCGTGCGGGCAAAGATGCGACGGCTGGGCCTGATTGATCATGTCTCGAGGTTCGGTCAAAGGCATGGCTATCGTGAGGGTTGGGTGTTTTCGAGTCGCTTTGCCAAGTCAGCAGTGACCTTGTCTGGATTGACAGACAGGTTTCGTGAAATCAAGGACGCCAAGCAAGAGGCCAGAGACAGGGATCTATTCAGATACCTTTGAAGCCGCAAAATCCATTCTTATCGCGGTTGCAGTCATCGCCGTCAGGATATCGACCCGGCGATGTGTTTTCCCTGATGAGCCGGAAGATGATGTGATCCAGCTTCTCATCCATGTCCTTCTGCCTTCGCTCAACGGTTTTCAGCCTTCGTTCCAGGTTCTTGAGCACTCTGATGTACTCCATTAGTGTTTGTTTGCTTCTCATGCCGGGGAGGAATATTCACTACTATATAAAGGTTACGATTCGTGAGGACCGGCGAGTAGTGACGCTCAGGGAGGCGGGGGAATCGGCCAGCCAACTCGCGATACGCAGCAATAATTGACACCCAATTGTGACAGCTTTTGTCTCATCTTCAAGGTGTTGATATGTCAGTATTTATATCTATCCGCCTCCATCCCTGACTTCGCCATGATTCTCTGACCTTCGAGTTATGAGCCTTTTTGGTACCCTAAACATGGCACGGGCTCAGCCAGAACAAAAGAGCCAGCGATTTGGTATCGCTGGCTCCTGCAATAAACTAAAGTGGGTTCCCTACTTCATCAAGACCATCTTCTTTGTTTCGCTAAAGTCACCGGCTTGGATCCGGTAGAGGTAGATTCCGCTTGCGACTCGGTTGCCGGAGTCATCTGCTGAATTCCACTCGATAGAATGGGTTCCGGCGGTTATGTAAGCATCAATGAGCGTCCGTACTTTCTGGCCGAGGGTGTTGAAGACTTCCAGCTTGACTTGTCCTGCTGCCGGAAGTCCGAACTCGATGGTCGTGCTCGGGTTGAATGGGTTGGGGTGCGCATCACCTAGTGAGAAATCGACAGGTACGTTGGCTGTTTCGGTAGCAGACTCGTCCTCGCCGGCAACTTCTTTAGCGATGGCGCCGGAAAGAGTGATGTCGACCGCCGCGACGAACTTGTTTCCGTCGGTGAAGTCACCGGTGATCAATATTGTGTGATTGCCGTTGGACAATGGTTGCGGTAGCGATTGCACGGCAAGCTGCCGACTGAAGGCGATTTCCATCACTGAACCAGTGAAACCGGTCATGCTCGGACGGATGCGGTACGTTCCGCCGAAGATGGGGACAGAACCGTTCAGTTTGATGGACATGGGTACGATGTCGTTAACAGTATGACCATCTGGAATGCCGCCGACATAGCCGCGAACGGTTCCGGCGCTGCTGCCAGTCCAGCTCGAATACCATAGCGTTGGCAGTAACTGGGCCTTGGCAACTTCCGCTACCTTTGTGAGTGTGAAATTGATCGTTACTGGCACGTGATTGACTGTGAAATGCTTGGTCAACGAATCCGACTCGTAACCAAGCGATGGATGAATCGTGATCGAGTAGTTGCCGTTGGGGATACTGTCGACGTGGTAGTAGCCGGAGTCGTCCGTGACGACAGATTTCCAGAGATTTGAGGATACGTCATAAATGTCGAGGGGGACACCGAGAAGGCCGACGGTGGAGTCTTTGTGGACGAAGCCAGAGAGAAAGGCGTACGGTTTCACGAATACAATATATCCCTGACTCGAAATATCGGCAATTCTAGAGTGAAAAGCCAGCGTATCTAGACCACCGGAAAATGCCGCTACCAGGGTGAAGGAGGAGTCCGGTGTCGCGTTCGACTTGGGAACTGCACGAACGACATACTTGTCTTGCGAGGGTTTGTAGACAAAACAACACGCGTCCCACTCCCCGGGCTTCCCTGACTTGTTGACAAAGTATCCTGACCGAGGGATTTCGGATTTGGCAGGACTGGTGGTTTCTCCCAACTCATCAGTAATCGAGATATCAACCGGGCTGAAAGAGAAGATTGAAAAATCATCGCTCAACTGCTGCAACCATGTGTTGATTCCATCAGAGACATTTTGTAGATTGCTCCACCCCGTGTTATAGTCGTCGTTCACTGTCTCCCAGACAACATAGTCTGCATAGTCTGGGTCAGTTTCCTCCGGAGGGGGCGATTGGAAATCTTGGTCCCAGACCACACCGTCGTCCGGGTATTTGATTTTATTAGACACGACCCAGTCTTCAATGTAAGCTGCCCCAATCGCTTGCGCCTCAATGACCTGGAGCAATCCCGGCTCACTTGAGAATCGTGCATACTGATCTGGCGTTAGAACATCCTGCATCGCATTGGTACCCGTGATGATTACGACCCCACCCATGATAACTTTCGCGTCAAGGTTCACAAGCGTAAGTGGATCGGGTTTAAGATCAAGGCCCTCTTCCAAGAAGTAGGTGAGAGCGGCTTGGACACCGGCTTTCATTCCACCCTCGAAGTCACCCGAGTACCACTTATCTGCGACCATTAGCGCGTCTACTTCGTGGGAAACGCTTCCAGGGTCAAACCCCAACTTGTCCTTTATGAAGTCTCCGACTATATCCCATGGAATCTCTTGATACGACGACCCTACTTGCCGGGCCACGTCGAGGACCTGCTTGGCTGCATCACTTATGACGACCTGAGCCGACGCGAGGTACGTCTGACCGTTTGAGGCAAGAACTTCGGCGGTCACAGTGAGATTGGATGAGTTGCTCGCTGGGGCAAATATCGGGGAAATCACAGACAAATTGTCAAGGCGCTCACACTCTGAGGATACATCAGTGTTGTTAATCTTCATCGTGCACGACTGAAGTGTTAGGGCCTGCTGTGACTGCAAAGTGACTCGATATCTATTGAACAAACTGCCAGACCTTATGGGCTGCAATACGACTGACACGGAGAGTGGCTGCCCACTTCCTGCTAGCCAATTCGCAAGGTTGCGAACGTAACGCGCGTTATCGCCATAAGTGATCGCCAAATTCGGATGGGCCGTTGCATCACTGAAACGGTAAACCGTAGCGTCCCAGGCGACACGGCCACCTGAGCCGGTTGTTGCGGCCACCATGTTTATCCCGTTCTGCGACGCAATGATCTGGGCGGAACCGGTCACTGCGAGATTGCCTTCGTTCAGATTGGCTTGGATCTGAGTAACGCCGCTCCAGATTTCATGCGCGGGAAAGCCTGATGTGGAAATCATGCACCCGATGGCACCGCCGCAATGGTTGCAATCACAGCAGGTGTTGCTTACAAACTGAGCGCCAAATCCCGAAGAAAACTGATTGGCGGGCTTGTTGTAGCTGCACCCATCACTGATGACCATAATTCCTTTGCCGGCATTGTGGAAGTCCTGAATCGCCTGCACTTCTGTACCAGATAGAACATTGGAGCCTTCGGTTGAGACAAACCAGAGTTGGTCGTAGCTGCTCAAAGTTGTTGCATCAATGGCCGTGAATGAGGCGCGATCACGAACGGTGACTCCGAAACCATCCTGTGCCAAAACGGCGGGAAGGTCGGTGTCGAAATCGGTACCGCGAAGAGCAGTGCCATAGCCGCGCGTCGAATAGACAAGGATCTTTTTGCCAGTTGGTGTCTGGCTGCCGCCTGAGCAAATGTAGTTCAGGGCGTTAGCGTACATCGTCATACCGGCCTGACCAAATGTACCCAAAGTGAAGCCGTTCTCTCCAATGGTAACTGCGACACCTTGACCGACTGTCTTTTCTGCCCAGTAGTTATTTGTCGATGAATATGTCGATCCCCCCGCGTCCACCAGTCTAGTGATCTGGTAGTTTCGCACTCCGGTTCCGGTAAAAGTGATACCTCGACCCGTCTTGCAGCCGGGATTAACACGGTATAAGAGTTGCTCTTGTCGGATTGGCGGCGTTGCCGGGTTCCATGTGGCAAGCCCGTTATAGATTGGATGGGAGTCCAGCGCCTGCATGAAGTAGCCGGCGTCGGGATACGAGGGACACCAGGAACCACTGGTTGCGTTCCCGAGCCCTAGGCATTGGCCGGTGTAGCCTCCTCCGAAGCTGATGAATATTCCTTTACCAGCGTTTATCGCATTTAGGAGCGGTTGTATTACCGTCGAATTGTTGAACGAAGAAACTGGGGCAGCGTTGTCCGCCCAAAAGCCGTCGACATTATTCAGGATAGCAGGATTATTAGTTATCATGGATGGATCGATCCTGGTCACCGCGAAGCCATGATTGGAAGCAAAGCTGTAGGCCGCCTGCTCTTCGGCATCAAGAGATGAAGCGTTGCCTACCAGCAGGCCCAAGTTGTTTCCTGCCTGCAGCAATGGAGACAACAGCAGGGCCATAGCCACTGTTAGCAAAAACGTTACCCAGACAAACCGTGTCATACTTACCTCCTATAGACTCCGTCTTACTCACGCATTGGGTGAGTCGGAGACCATGTTGAATTGTGTAGTGGACCGCCGTGGGTGAGGTCATCTAAATAGAGAACTGTCAGCCGCGACGAACACCGTTTTTTTTGTTCCATTACTCAAAACAAAATAGCCCGTTATCGTAAACGATAACGGGCTTCGTTCACATTCTTATGATGATTTGCGCTGTTGCGCCTCTGCCTGCCTGTTGAGCGTGCTTCTGCCATCTAAATTAGTCTATTTCAATCTTCGTCTCGTGTGGCCTGCCGCCCCGATCATACCCAATCCCAACAGTATCAGTGTCCCTGGTTCTGGTACGGCGGAGACATTGACTTGGTAATCTTCTACTTCGCCGGTGAAATAGTCGCCAGTCGGCGTCAATGGGCCGTCGGCGGTGATGCGGGCACGTATCCAGGTGTCGCCTAGCGATGCCCAGGTTGGCACTTCAAAACTGGTGGCAAACGAAGTCATTCCATTATCAAACCAAGTGTCGCTGCGGCCGAAAACCAACTCGCTGTTGTCGAATACCTTGTCCTGGTTCCAGTCGATCCAGATCGACGCCCACTCAAATGACCCGACGTCAAAGAAGTTGTTGAGGGAGATTTGTCCGGAGAGATTGGCTGTTTGGCCAAGCCAAAATGATGGCGGATAGGTTATTCCGTCGGGAGTGCCGCCATCCTGGCCAAACCATTCGGATAGGTAGGCTGGATCATCTAAGTGCGCAGCTGAGCCATAGCCAATCGCAGTTGAATAAGACAGTCCAAAGACTGCCGGAGTTAGTAACAGCAATGCCGCTACTACAAACCATGATGCTCTACGCATTGTAAACTCCTTGTGATGTAAATTACTTGTCGTATTAACTGCCTGCTCCATTCAGAAGACGAGGCATTTCGATTGAGTATCACGGCTAAGATGGTCCGCAGTAGCTCCCGCACAGATCTGCAACCTTCTCAGCTAAGAAATATCATAACTTACTACTCTGTGGCGCCGCGGCCAATTGCGCATCTGGCATGGCTGTCAGCGCCGTCAGCACCTCCTCGTTCCATAGAACTCCGGTATATTGATGACTTGTGATAACGAAAGGATAATCGCAGTTAGGTTGCGATTCTTGGCATAGTCCAATTTCCTGCATTCCATAAATTCCCAAGACTCCGCCTACTGGGCTCCTCTGCCTGTGAGCACGACCGCAGCCGTCTTGAGGACTATGCGTGAATCTAGTCCTAGTGACCAGTTGCTGATGTAGTGCACGTCGTATTTGACTTTGGCGCGGACAGAGTCTATTGAGTTGTCGTAACCATTTTCGACTTGTGCCAGTCCGGTGATCCCGGGTTTGACCTGCAGCCTCGTCAAATAACCCTCGACCTTGCCCGACAGCTCGGCGACAAACATCGGTCGCTCGGGACGGGGACCGATCAGGCTCATTTCCCCTTTGACAACGTTGAGTAGCTGGGGTAGCTCGTCGAGGCGAAACTTGCGTAGAATTCTGCCGACGCGAGTAACGCGGGGGTCGTTTGCCGTCGCCCACACGGGACCGCACTTCTTCTCTGCATTGGCAACCATCGTCCTGAACTTGATAATCCGAAATGGCTTACCATGAATGTTGTGCTGTCGGCGTTCCTGATTCCGGAGATTGGCGGTTGTCAGACAATCATGCTGCCGACGGGTTGACTGGCGCCGGTTGCGCCCAATTCTCTGCTGCAAATAGAAAACCGGCCCGGGCGAATCGACACGGATCATTATTGCTACCAGTCCAAACAGCGGCAAAAGTAGCAGTAGCCCCAGAATGCTGGCGACGACATCAAGAACGGTCTTGATCATTTGCGGCAAATGTCGGCAAGAGTTGAACAGGCCGGCTCTTAGGGACTGAGAGGCTGCAGACCAGAGAGTGCTGCAAAGACAGGTGGCGAGCAAGAGGTTACTCACTACCAGTTCCACGATCTGGTAGTGAACTCCATCACGAACATTAGTCAGCCGCGTGAATGATCGACGCTGGAGTTTAGGCGATTGGTCTCCCAAATCGTGTCTGGTGCCAGCGACGGCAACAGGATGACCTACAAGATCTCTCGGGCGAAGGGGTAGGACCTCTAGAGAAGTAGATGATTGGTTAAACGGCATGGGTGTTAGAACCTTTCTATATAGCTGGTATCCGCGTAACAAATAAATCCATTTGTTGAGTAGTTTTCCGTCTGATTAAGAACTGAGCCAGTATTCGACTTTCAGCGGCGGACCAATTTGGTCACCACTTTGTGTCGTTGATGTTAGTATCAGTGCACGGCTTATCGCGCCAATTCCTGTTAAGAGCAAGCTTTGTGCCAAACTCCGGTCGACAAGTTGTCAACTGTATTCTGATGAGACAGAGTTGGTTTTGTAACATACGCCGCGACTCCTTTGGCATAGTATGGCAATATCGCCAGAAAAGCGTCGTCTCAAACGTGGCGTTATCGCCATGGAAGAGAAAATGCTTTAGAGCGAGACCAGCAGCAGTCAGCTGCTGGTCTCAATTCGCTTGAACACCCCACCTCTACTTCATCAGCACCATCTTCTTGGTTTCGGTGAAGTCGCCTGCTTGCAGGCGGTAGAGATAGACACCACTAGCGACTGAGCTGCCGTTGTCGTCGGTGGAGTTCCATTCGATGGAATGTGTCCCGGCAGGCATGTAGGCGTCGACCAGTGTCTTTACTTTCTGGCCGAGTGTGTTGATGACTTCCAGCCTGACCTGACCTGCTGCAGGTAATGCGAACTCAATGGTCGTAGCCGGATTGAACGGATTGGGGTGCGCATCGCCAAGAGAGAATTCGGTGGGCACATTCTCTGTTTCGACAGCAGTAGTGTCTTCGCCAGCGGTCTCTTTAGGAACTGCGCCGGAGAGCGTAATGTCGACCGCGGCGACGAACTTGTTGCCGTCGGTGAAATCACCGGTGATCATCACAGTGTGCGTGTCGTTGGTCAATGGTTGTGGCAAGGACTGCACCGCCAGTTGGCGACTGAAGGCCACCTCCATCACTAGCCCCGCAAATCCGGTCATGTTTGGCCTGATGCGATACGACCCGCCGAAGATGGGGACTTGGCCGTCGAGTCGAATCGATGACGGGACGATGTTGCTGGCAGTATGTCCTGCAGGAATATTGCCGATATAGCCACGAACGGTGCCGGCGCTGCTGCCGGTCCAGCTTGAGTACCAGAGCGAGGGCAGTAACTGCACCTTGGCAACGTCGGCGACCTTTGTCAAGGCAAAGTCGACCTCTGACGATTCACAATAAACAGTAAAGAACTTCTGTGCGCTATCTGTCACGTATCCTAACGCAGGCCTGATAATGATTGAATAATTTCCGTTTATCAAACTGTCGATTGCATAGCGACCAGTACTACTCGGTGTTAAGGTCGATATTAGATGACCTGATTCATCATAAACCTCCAAAACCGATCCGATGGTGATATTGTTGACGGGATTGACGTATCCCTCAAAAGCCCCAGAGGCTGCCTTAAACCAACGAGCATGTCCACTGACAGTTGTTGTTGACGATTGATCGTTATATAGAAGTGTCAAGGAATCGCCAGACGAGACCTGCAGCTGTCTCAAGGACGGATTCGAAGGAGTCACATCTAAACCGACGAAACCAGTAAAAACTCCAGAGCTGGCTGCCGATTCGATCAACGGAGTATCAAATCCCTTGGGATCGGTTTTTGAACTCACGTGAACCGTTACAGATTGATAAGTCCAAGGATCGGTATCCAGATCTTTGTCTTTTACGATGAGAACAGCTTGTGCTCCTCTGCCGATATAAACTTCTTTATCGAACGTGCTAGTACCGATGCCCGCCTCCGCGGGGTAAACTTCCAGAACAAATGATTGAGAATCCGCTCTCCCTGTTCCATCGTCCACTGCCAAACTGATAGCATTACGTCCAAGCGTAACTAGATTAGCGGGCCATAATACAGTATTTCCATTCACGACAGCCATGCCTGTCGGGCCCGTCACAAGAGAAGTAGAAATAGCATCGCCGTCAGGATCAGATGCACTGAGGGTATAGGAATAAGGCAAACCATATTTCAAGACCAGTGGAGGTTTTGAGACGATGGTTGGGTAATTGCCGTGCGTGCTGGAAATGAGTTGATAAGTAATCTCGTTGGAGAACCTACTTTGAACGCCTGCCGTATCAAATGCCTTCACAGCTATCCGATATTGTCGACCTGCCAGAACATCTGACAGCAAATACTGTGATGTGTCCCCGACTGAGACATGGTAGGTGTATTCATCATTATCCACTCTGTCCGCATAAGCGATCACATATCCTAAGACATTTGGTGAGGAGCTTTTGACCCAACCTAGGAGTACTCCATTGGCAGTGTCGTTGCCTTGCAGATTCGAAGGAGGTTGGGGAGCTGCTGGGTTAATAATGTCGAAAGCCTCCGGAGAGTAGGCAATGACGGGGGCATGTTTACCATCTTCAATTTTCGCATAGACATAGTACCTTCCAGTGGGAACACTTGCAATATTCCAGTCATATTGCATACTTTGGCTGGCTAGGGGAATTCCACCGGCAATAAATGTTCCGTCTTGGTCTCTGCCATTGTCGTCATAGTAAAGGCTAACCTTCCAGTCCTGGCTGATGCTCCCCGTGTGCCAAGTGATTCTCTCCGTACTGGAACCCAATACTTCAACTTTGTCCATGACCAAACCTGGTTTCTGCGCCAAGGCGTACGCATCAAGTTGATATCCTGAACTTTGGCTGCCTTCCAATTCTGTGTGCCACAGACCGGACACTGGATCGTTGACAATGCAATACATTACATCTCTTCCCAGCACAGCTTGGAAAAACACACCCCTTAAGGCAGAAGAGTCAAAGTCAGTCGATAAATAATCATGTCCACCAGGTGCCTGTACAGCACACTGAGGAACAGCAGCAGTCCCCTCCCAGCGGAATATTATTTGCTTCAGACCGGGTTCAATCATAAAATCAGCACCCGAGCTCGAAGCAGCATTTAGAATTGTCGTTCCGACTGAGGCAATCTTGGGAGAGGAGGCTACAGCAATTTGCTGCAAATGTTCAAGATCCTGTCCCAGATAGAACGCAACGTCAGGCGGTTCATAGAGGAGGGCACCTGCCAATTGGAGCTCTAATGTCACCTCATGTCCAAATACATCGAATGTCCTCGAAACCTTGAATTCACCAACTAAGGAATCGTTCGAGACTGACATTTCAACGTCACCAACTTCGTAAGGCAAGCTGACAACAGTCTTGATTAAGTCATAGGGAAAACCTTCGCCGTCTGGAATTGACAATTCACCAGTTGCAGAGCCGGAGAATCGTTGGTCATCAAGACTTGCGGCTAAATCAGCCTTTAACACATCAATTAGACTGATTTTGCCTTCCGCACCGATGATACCACGCCTGTATCCAATGCTTCCGCTGGCAACATTTTGCCCAAAGACCTTCAGCTTACCCATTCCTTCAAGAAAATCCGGAGGGCTCACTCGTAGTCCAAAGTCCTTCAACTCCACAATGTAGGTTGAACCGATGCTTGGTCCGCCCGTCAAATCAACTGTCAATGTAATATAGAGCGGTGGAGAGGCGATACCTGACAACTCCCCGCCGCCGCCGGCCAAAAAGATTCCCGTCCCTCCTATCGGGATTGGCTGCCCCAATTCTATAGTCAGTTTTACTCGATCGAGCTGACCACTTCGTATCGTCGCCCCACCCCCAATTGCGACCAGAGGGGTCTTAGCCCGCGTATAACCTGCAAATATGCTGCTGTCTGTGTCGAAGTTAAGCTGAGTGTTTGTCAGTTGAATAGCGCCCAGCAAATCAATGGTCGGCACATTTACTTGACCGGCTACATGTACACCGGTGCTATTGCTGACAGTCAGGTTGTTGATTGAAATTACTACAGGTTTGGACATTTGAGGCAGACGGAAATCTAGGCGCCCGGCAATCTGTACACCATCAGAGAGCAGAGCCAGGTCTTTGAGAGTCACCTTAATGCCCGCCAGTTGTAACTGTTGCTTGATATTCGAACCAATGAAATCGGTCAATACCCCGTCTGGACCCAAGAGCCCGAATTCACTATCGCCGTCATATAGAATGAGGCGTTGACCCAGGTATTCGATGTATATTTGTCCTGCCTCAGAAACCGAAAGCCTGCTAGGGTCAACAATAAGACTGTCCGTAAAATGCAGATATTGATTAATTGTTACGTTTCCTTTTACGACTTTCTTTCCATCGGTAGTCTGATAAATTATGTCGCCCTTGATATGGATTACGCCAAAGACCAGTTCTGTCTCTTGCGCCGTGCCATTGCCTGTGAGATCAATGCCCAAGCTGGGTTCATTGGGGTCATTGCTGGCGATCGCCAGATGACCCGTATAACTCGTCGCATTGGGAGGCGAAAAGCGAATCGTTACGTTTTCAGATTGATTGGGCGAAATCACACCCGGGAAAGTGCTTGGGGATATCACTGAAAAGACGGCGTTATCTGATGATATTGTTATCAGTTGAAGGCTCGCATTACCAGTGTTTTGTATGGTGAAATTCCAATCACTGCTGTTTCCGATTCCTACCCGTCCGAAATCATGTGATGTCTCTGTAACAGCTATATGGGGAACCGGCGTCGGCTGGCCAGAATGCTCAGCTTGATAGATTTGTGTTATCTCGGATACGTCAAGGGTCCGGTTGTAAACCCGCACCTGATCCAGAGAACCGTTAAAATAACCCGGAGATGTTGATAGCTGGCGACCGATTTCCAAAGGGTACGAGTTGGTTGGGGGAAGATCGTTGCCGCCGCCGCTAGAACCATTCCAGTGTGTCCATTGGCCCGTCTTCTGGGCGCCATCGACAACCCATTGTGCAGTCGTGGGGCTGCCGAACTGCAACGAAAACGCCAGATGATGCCAGTTGTTGTCATTGAGACCGGTCAGGTTGCTGATCATGTAGTTATTCCCGGTAGTGCAACCGGTTCCGTATTGAAAGGCAAGGAACGGCTGACCGGCCGCCAGTCCGTACTTGATGTCGTAATTGATCTGGCAGTTGACATCGCTCTGCAATCGCTTATTAATCAGGAAACCTTCAGACTCAGTTGGGTCAATTTTCGCCCAAAGCATGATGGTAATGCCGCTGGTCAGGTTCAGTAGTCCATTTTGGGGAACTTCGATGTAACTGGTTAATCCATTGAAACTCCGCGCCTTCCCACTGACGCCGTCGATAATGTTTGCATTGTGAGCAGTACCAGAGAGTCCGTTGGGTGAAGCGTCGGCAGCTGTATTCCCTGACGTTTCATCCAGCGGCCAGAAGGCGACAAGACCGGTCGGTGGTGGCGGAGTAGAGCTGAACTCGACAACATAGGACGCAAATTCTGTCGAAATCGCATTGTGCATGATATTGTTCCAGCGACCCGGCAGCCTGGGAGAAACGGAAAGCGAAGTGTACATCTCTAGAGAGGTTTCGCGTTCCGGGGTGACGTTACTTGGTTCGCCTGAATTCCAGCTCGTGTAGGACCATGGCTCTCCAGAAACCCATGCCCATACTCCTGGTGATGACTCAAAACCCCCTATGTAGGTTCCGACGCCCGGTTGGGGTAATGACAGCAAGAAGTCGTTTTCGCTTTGATTGGACACAGTGGCCAGATATCCACCCATTGCGATTGCTGCGTCTCTACACTGATCCCAAGTCATAGTCCCTGAAGTCGGTACTACCTGATAGTAGTGGCCCGTACCGTAGAAGTACCTCGGAGTTGAGGATAGGCTTGGATCAGAATCAAATTCAATTATCAGTCCGACCGGCGGATTACAATCGGCTGCGTCATTCCACCTTCCTTGCCAATATGATCCGCCCGAGATCGCGAGGTAGTTCTCATTGCCACCGGTGTTGCTGGGTTCACCAGGGTTCCAGTTGGTATAGTCCCAGGGTTCACCATTCGCCCAAACCCACACGCCATTGTTATTGGGTTCAAATCCTCCCAACCAAGCGCTTCTAGATGGATTCTCCTGAAAGGTGTTCCGAATGAAGCTATTCTCGCCCGCCGAATGAATGGTAGCCAAGTAGCCGCCTTGAGCGATTGCGAAATCTCGGGCAGCGGTCCAGCATATGCTCGGGGTAAACTGGACGTATTGGTAGTAGTGCCCTGTTCCCGAATACAAGACCGGCTGTGTGGTCTGGCCATACGATGGTGCCGCCAAGGCAAGAAGAGACGCAATGAAAATGATCGCCCCTCTCTTCAGCAATGTTTTCCCCAAGAGCATTGTAACCTCCTCAAAAATGATGAATTGAGTGTACTTCTAGTAATATCAGAAACTGCGTTCCTGCTTGCAGTTCAGGAAATTGCGCGTGGGCACTCCCACGCAGCGTCAGTCCAAACAAATAGCCCGTTATCATCCACGATAACAGGCTTGGTTCACTTGCTTATGATGATTTGCGCTGTTGCGCCTCTGCCTGCCTGTTGAGCGCGCTTCTGACATCTGACCTAGTCTATTTCGATCTTCTTCTTGTGTATCCTGCCACCCCGACCATGCCCAATCCTAACAGTATCAGTGTCACCGGCTCAGGGACAACACCGCTTTGGCTCGACACGCTCACCTGGTAGTCCTCCACCTCTCCAGTGAAGTAGTCTCCTGTTGGCGTCAATGGGCCATCATAGGTGATGCGGGCGCGCATCCAGGTGTCTCCCAGTAAGGCATCGGTGGGTACCGTAAAGCTTGGTGTCAGGGTTGTCATGCCGTTGTCGAACCATTGATCACTCAAACTGAACATCTGCTCGTTGTCGGCAAATACTTTGTCTTGGTTCCAGTCGATCCAGATCGACGCCCACTCATTCGATCCAACGTCAAAGAAGTTGTTGAGGGATACCTCTACTGATAGGTCGGCTGTTTGGCCTAGCCAGAAGGAGGGTGGATGGGTTATTCCGTCGGGAGTGCCGCCATCCTGGCCGAACCATTCTGACAGGTAGTCTGGATCATCCAAGTGTGCGGCTGAGCCGTAACCGATCGCGCTAGAATACGACAAGCCCCAGCACGCGGCTGGAAGAAGCATGATGATCATTAACGTGAGAAGATGAGTGTTGCGCATAAACTCTCCTTGTCCCGGTGGAACCGATAGTTGTGAATCGTTTATTGTCTCCGAAGAGTGAAGAAAGTGCGAATCGAGTCCAAAGCTGGCACTCGTCTCGCGATCCTGCAAGTATACTCTCAATGTCCCAAATCCCCGTAAAACCACACATTTTGTCGCCAGCGTGGAACTTGACAAAAAACGCAGTGCCCTAGTTTCGGGCGGACAAGACGACAAGAAACATCTTTACCCATAAAAAGATATGCGGGTCTACGCAATAGTCAATGGAGATCAATACGATAAAATTGTGTACAAATTACGTATCGTAAATACGTAACAGCAATCAATCGGAGGTTGGAGGTTCGAGACACCATCCGAGATGTACATCCATCACTGTGCGCTAGCGCAAGTGTTCGTGGCAGTCATTTTGTCGCTAACTTGAAGAGCCTTTGCGTAGGAGGAAAACACTTCGGGGGTTAGACGATCACGTGATTTCAATCGGGGTTGTTACCATTCTCTGAAGAATCTTGGAATCGTCGTCATTGACTGTGTGATTCCAAGATTCTCTTTATCCGGGGTTTGAAATGGCTTGTTGTTGGGGTATTCGTGGGTTTTGGCCTTGGAAGCAGTGAAATAGGTTCGTCATTCAAAGTTTGACAAGTTGCTGAACTGAGGTGAGCAGAACCCTTGATTGTTCAAAATCAGTCGTGAGTTGGTTCTGGATCTGGATTAGGCATTCTGGTGTTGTTGCCATGATGATTATTGATTCGAAGTCCTTCTTCAGGTTCTTTTCGAGGTTCTTTTTCCAGTCTGATTTGCCGGTTTCGATTTCTACTGCTGTTCGTTTGCCGTCTTTTTCGATGACGATGTCTGTGTAGCCGTTCACTGGTTCTTCGATGAGGACTTTGTATCCCAAAGTTTCATAGTGTTCGGCCACTTTCTGTTTCCAGAATTTGTGTTCGAGTCCTTCGTTGAATCGCACTGGCGGCTTCTGGTGTCCGGATTGTGATAGCTGTTGCCAGCCGTCTTGGGTGATGTCGAGGAGTACCATTCTTCCGCTTTTTGTCAGTATGCTGACTGGTTCGATCAGTTGTTTCTCGATTAGGGATTTCTTGATGGTGTCGCCGTTTCTTCTGCTGACTCTCAATCTTCTGTAGCGTTCTACGACTCCCGAGAAAGGATGACTGGCGATCTCGAGCAGTAGTGCCTGTTCTCGTTCGTTGAGTTTCGCGGTGAAATCCTTTTTCGGAGGGGGCTCGATCTGAGCTGCTTGATTGCGGAGAACGTTTCTATACGCCATCATGGCCTTGAGTTTTTGGTCGTCTACTGCTCCCTTGGGTACTTTGCAGTGGGAAATGACGACTTCAAATGGCTGAAGCCATCTTCCTTGTAGCTTTACGACCGCCGCTCCGATGGGTAAGCGGCCGAGTAGTTCGTTGTCTTCGTCCTTCATCAGCATAGCCGCAGCAACAGCATTGACGTCGAGTCGGTGTTTCAAGTTCATCGTGATGGTAGTGTAGGAGTTGCCCAATGCGGGTATGGAGATCAAGCTGGGGTGTTGGTCGACGAGGACTATGGCTTCGCCGAGTTCTCTGATTTCCCTCAAGATGGTGTCGGTTACTGCTTCTCCTCCTGATCCTCCGGGCTTTTTGAGTAGTATGTGGTGTGCTTCTTCGATGAAGATGACGTGTTTGAAGCACTCCCTGTCCGGCTGGACTAGGCGATAGTGGTGTATCCAGAGAAGCATGGATTCGATGATCAGGTTCTTGTCATTGTTGGTCAAAGCATCAAGCTCAAGAATAACGTTTCTGTCAAGTAGGCTTGCCAAGTTTGGCTGGCTGGAAGTGTTGACTACTTCGCCCATGGGGCCAAAGCAGATGGACTTGATTCCTCTCATGGTGGAGTCCATCCAGAGCGCCTTTCTGCCCTTGACCGGGTTGTCCTCAAGCCACTTCAAAACGTCTATGAAGGTGGGGTACTTCTGGGGGGTGCCCTCGTAAACACCAAATTGCTCGTAAACTGCATTCAATGCCTCCTGGAGCAAGAACATGACTCCCTCACCCAAGTAATAGGCGCCGGCGATGATCTCGATCAGTTTCTTGAGCCAGACTTTGGGATCAGTGCCCGTTGGAGGAATCAAGGGGTTGAAAACCATGGGGGAGGTGTTTCTACCAACAGTGTACACCAATATACTCTCGTCAGTCATGGCTAAGAGGTCTCGGTAGTTGCGTTTCCAGTCAAAGATCAAGAATGGCTTCTTCCTTGCCAAAAGGCTCTTGAGTAGAATGAAGACCGTGTTGGTCTTACCAGCACCACTTCTTCCAAAGATGGCTGTGTGCTGTATCCATTCGTCTTCCCGCAAGCCAAACTGGTGGTAGTTTCGTCCTGAGTAGTGGATTGTTCCGATGGGGTATTCGCCGTGGGCGGTGTCCTTTGGCGGGACTGAGAGATAGGTTTCGGGGCTGTCGACTGTCGAGCCGAGGCGTTTTACTGCCATGAGCCGTATTGCTGCTTCGATGTCTCTTCTGCCGTCTTGGTCTTCGGTGAGGTAGGCGAGGTAGTACTGGTCGGCTTTCTTGCCGATGAGTGGTTTCAATTGTCTGCAGAGTTCCTGGACGTCCATTTTCAATCATTGATCAGTTTTTGTCTGTTCGCTTGGGTGTCGATCTGCTGCTTTAGCTCGAGCAACTGCCCTTGCAGCCGGCTGACGTCTCGCCAGCAGGCGACTTGTTCAAAGCGCTTTTCTTGTTCGAAGGTGATCAGTTCCTTTTCGAAGAAGGATTTGCGCTTGTCAATGACTGGCAGTGCTCCGAGCTCGAAAACGTCGAGTTGATCCAAGACTGAATTGGCACGACTGATTCGTCCGTCAATCTCATAAAGATTGCTGTCACGGATGGAGAGGCGCTCGTAGATCTGCTCCAAAATACCCTTGGAGGAGTTCAGCAGTACTTCCTTCTTGGAATCAAGAAACCTATCAATAGGATCATTTGCCTTGACGATGGAATCGAGACCAGGATTATCACTGGCCAACTTTGGACTTGCGACTGGCAGGTAGTGTTCATCGACGCCGAGAAGATACGGGTAGCCGAGTAGTCTTGAACAAGTTGAGAAAATTTGTGGAGCTGTATCTAAAACGAGTTTCTCGTGTCCCATGGGGTTGTAAGGATTGACATAGTTGAAGATCATGGTTACCACCTGAAATGTCTTGACTATCCAGTGGTAATCAGCGCAAGTATATAAATGTTCCGATTTCGCAGTCTTTCGAACGATATGGACGAGTTTTTCCATCGCGTGAACACCGAACGGTTCAGAGCAGACCGGCCTGAGGTACTCAGCAGCACTAGCAAGCATTGGCACCGCGGCAGATTAACCGATTGTCAATAGCCGCTGTCAATCCTCATGGCAATCCCGCTAGTTTCGAAGAAAGGCTTCTCTGAAAACATAACTGACGAATGCAGCAATGTTGCGAACGGAGATTTGCCCAACGCAACAGCAATCAGGCGGAAAGACTGGACCTGCCGATTACCTCCGCAAAATGCGGGCTATCTCAGCAGCAGCATTTTGTTGGTTTCCGATGCGTTTCCGGCCTTCAACCGGTAGAAATAGATTCCGCTGGCCACCAAACGCCCCCAATCATCTGTTCCATCCCAAGTGGTTGTATATGAGCCCGCATTCTTCGACTCATCGATAAGCATTCGGACCTTTCGGCCGAGATTATTGAAAATAGTTATGGAGACGTGAGAGCGGCCTAGAATGCTATATTCAATTATCGTCGCTGGATTGAAAGGGTTCGGGTAATTCTGAGAAAGCCTCGCAGATTCTGGCAGCGGCTGCAATCCGTCATCTATCACGTCCGTGGCACTTCCTTTGAACCACCGCGCAAGATGGGCTGACACTTTCCCCCCAGCTATTGTAAATCTTCCTCCCGCGATCAGATCATTGCCATAGGTTGTGAGAGCAGAAACGAAACCGTTCATCCCTGAACCGAGCGGTGACCAAATAGTGTCATCCCATGCAGCAATATAGCTGGCTGTGACTTCTCCTGCTGACCAAAATTTTCCACCTGCAATCAACCTGTTCCTATGGACCGCTAATGCGGAGACATATCCACCCATCCCTGAGCTCAAGGAGGACCAAGAGTTTCCGTCCCAAGCAGCTATGTATCTGACCAGGTTGTTTCCTCCTCCTCCCGCTGTCTCAAACTCTCCTCCAGCAATCAGCTTGTTGTTGAAGACGGTGAGGGCATTGACAGCGAAGTAATACCCACCCGTCCCTGAGCCAAGTGACGTCCAAGAAACGCCATCCCAAGCTGCGATGCCGGCTCGAGGAACACCCCCAGCAATGTTGAAATATCCTCCGACAATCAGCTCCCTGTCATAGATCGCCAGGGCACGGACTTCGCCATTTGTCCCAGAACTGAGCGGAGACCATGAGCTGCCATCCCAGGAAGCAATAAAACTAGAGGCTACGCCCCCCTCCCACGCAAGCAATCCGCCCGCGATCAACTTGTCGTTGTAGACCGTGAGAGCATAGACGGGGCCATCCATTCCTGAGCCGAGGGTCGACCAAGAGTTGCCGTCCCAGGCGGCAATGTAACCGACGCTGACCCCGCCTGCTGAGTGAAAACTCCCCCCCGCTATCAGCTTCTGATTATAGACAGTGAGAGCATTTACGCTTGGTCGACCATAGTTGGCGCTCATTCCTGGGCCGAGCGATGACCAGTTAGTGCCGTCCCAAGACGCGATGCAATTGACCCTGATACCTCCCGCCATGATGAACTCTCCCCCTACGATAAGCTTGTCATCATAAATTGTGAGAGCATAGACTGGACCATCCATTGCAGTCCCTAGCGGCGTCCAAGAAGTACCATCCCATCCAGTAATGTTATGGGTAGCGAAATCTCCTGCATTCTGGAATTGTCCCCCAGCGACCAATTTGCCGTCATAGGACGTGAGGGCCAACACCATGCCTGAAGTTCCCTGGCCCAGTGGTGACCAAGATGTACCATCCCAACTGGCGATGTTCTGGGTCGAGATCCCCCCCGCATTATAGAATTTACCTCCGGCGATCAGTTTGTCATCATAGGACGTGAAGGCAAGCACCATGTCAGTAGTTCCCTGGCCCAGTGGTGACCAAGATGTACCATCCCATCCAGCAATATTATAGGTAGCGACACCTCCCGCTCCCCAGAACAACCCTCCAGCGATTAACTTGTCATGATAAACCGTGAGAGTTCGGACAATACCATAATCGCTTATCCCTGTGCCGAGAGTTGACCAAGACGTGCCATTCCAAGCAGCGATTCTGCTGGCCGGGTCGCCTCCGGCCTCGGAAAAGTTTCCTCCCGCGATAAGACTACCGTTGTAGACTGTAAGAGCCTCGACAACCGAATTCATCCCCGACCCAAGCGGCGACCAAGAACTACCATCCCAGGAAGCAATGTGGCGAACCGAATCGCCGTCAACCACGGAGAAGTTTCCTCCCGCGATAAGCCGCCCGCTATAGACCGTGAGACTTGCGACGACCGAATTCATCCCCGATCCAAGTGGCAACCAGGAGCTGCCGTCCCAAGCTGCGATGTGGTAAGCCTCAATGCCTCCTGCATTGGTAAAGAACCCTCCGGCTACTAGCCTATTACCATAGACTGCGAGAGCATAGACCTCGCCGTTCATCCCTGTGCCGAGCGTTGACCAGGAAGTGCCGTTCCAGGCAGCGATTCTGCCGGCAAAAACGGTGCCTGCCAGAGCGAAGCCACCTGCGACGATCAACTGACCATTGTAAACAGCAAAAGCGTAAACCAGACTATCGACCCCTTGAAATGATGGTGAAATGCTGTTATCCCAATAGATGTCATCAGGGTGATCGGTTGGCGAAGCAGGAGAAGCAGGGCGAAACACTGGCTGACCTGTGGAATTGTCAAATGCGGAGGTGAAACCTCTCAAGTCCAACGGTCCCTGATAACCTGAACGCTGTGCAGCTTCAAGTTCGAATCGTCCGTCAGGCTTGAGAAACTCCCCGATGCTTCTGCCGGAGGCCTTGTCTGTGTCATCAGTTGCATTCGCCTTGAAGAACCCGCAGCCATCCCATTGCCCCATGTTTTTCGTGAATGCCAGTGGCATCTTTTTGAGTGTTTCAGCGGTTATCTGTGATGCTTGCACTTTGTACGCGAACAATAGGCTACAGAGCCCAAGCGCGGTGAATAGGATCGCTTTTTTCAAAATGCCTCCCGGCGAAGTATGATGACTTACTGAACAAGGATAATTAATATGGCTGAATTGTCAAGGCAAAGCGTCGCCGATGTACATCCAAGGTCACCTACCGTAGTCGTCGAGGGGCGTTTAGTGATTGTGGGTGTTGGTTGTGGGGTGAGAAGGGGCCGTTTTGGGCTCCTTCCCTGTGCTGTCGGCTATGCTTCAACGTTCAGATATGCCCCTATTGCGGTTACTTCTCATCTGATGAGCGCCCCAGCCAGTGACATCAGGTCGTAAGTGTCGTTGTCGTAGTTGAAGATCATGGTTACCACCTGAATTGTCTTGACTATCCAGTGGTAATCAGAGCGAGTATATAAATGTTGTGATTCAGCAGTGGTGACACGCCACTGGGTGTGCCGTACAGCTTCGATGACTTGTCAAAAAGAAAAACCGGAAGCCGCCCTCTAAACTCCCGGTCATCAGTTCACTCAGCGTCCTTGCTTACTTGCACCCCGCACACGGTGCCAGTCCGCCAGAGAATATGTACGCAATCAGATACACCGCGTCCGAAATATCAACCGACCCACTGCAATTGGCGTCTCCGGATTGATATGGGCAAGGCTCTGGGCCACCCCCAAAGATATAAGCAATCAGATATACAGCGTCTGAGATATCAACGCTCCGACTGCCGTCAGCGTCACCGCAGAGCTGTGGTTCGCTGAAGGCACCAAACTTGGTCACGCATGCGAGATACGGACCGTTGCCTGCCGACTGGTATGGATTGAGAAGCGGAAAGTCCGCCGACCAAGTCATTCCTGTTACATAGGCGTTGCCCCCATTGTCAATTGCGATGTGTGGACAGTAAGCTCCTTCCCCGTCCATGCCACTGCCGCCGAGGTAGGTGCTGTATTCAAGCGATCTTCCGCATGGTTTCAGTTTGGTCACGAAAAAGTCCCAGTCACCATGATTCATTGACTGGTATGGATTCTGAATCGGAAAGAGAGATGACTTTGTTGCTCCCGCCACGTAGGCATTTCCGACATTGTCTACAGCAATCCCAAATCCTTTGTCATAATCTCCTCCACCAAGGTAGGTGCTATATAACAGACTGCTGCCAGAACTTGAGAGTTTGCATACAAAAGCATCGCAATAGCCACCTGCAAACGTCCCCTGATAGGGATTCTGAGTCGGGAAGTTGGAAGACCATGTTTCCCCAGTCACATAGGCATTTCCGGTGCCATCGACTGCGATGGCGTGTCCTGCATCCGCCTCTCCTCCACCGAGGTAGGTGCTGTATATAAGACTGTTCCCGGCACTGCTCAGCTTGGTTACGAAGGCATCGAATGGGCCACCCTGCAATGTTGCTTGCAACGGATTCTGAGTCGGAAAGTCTGTTGATACAGTCCGCCCCGTAACATAGGCATTATCGTTGGCATCGATCGCAACTCCATAGCCCTCGTCTTCTCCTAATCCGCCGAGATATGTACTGTAAGCCAGTGTGCTACCGGTCGGATTCAGTTTCGTGATGAAGGCGTCGACTAAGCCACCACGAAATGTGGATTGGTAGGAATTTTGGGTGGGGAAATCTCCCGCATAGGTAAGGCCCGTTACAAAGGCGTTGCCGTTGCCATCGACAGCGATCCCATAGCTTTCGTCATAATCACGGCCGCCTAGGTAAGTGCTGTAGACGAGTGCATTACCGTCCGCATTTAGCTTGGTAACGAAAGCATCATAATAGTGATGATTCAAGGTTGACTGGAACGGATTCTGCGTCGGAAAGTCCATCGAACCAGTACCACCCGTAACGTAGGCGTTGCCACCGTTGTCAACTGCGATGCCCCAAGCGAATTCAAAGTCTTCACCACCGAGGTAGGTGCTATATATCAGACTGTTCCCAGTGGTTGAGAGCTTTGTTACAAAGACGTCCTGGTTGCCATGGTACGTCTGATAGGGATTCTGAGTCGGGAAATCGATCGACTGGGTCCAGCCCGTTACATAAGCATTACCGGAGTTGTCTACTGCAATGCTAAAGGCTTCGTCATAGCCGCTCCCACCTAGCAAGGTGCTATAGATAAGCCCAACATTCAGCGATGTTGATTGCATTCGGCTCTGATCCGTAGTTTCCAAGGTAACCGTATCCTCTGCTTCTCGCGAAAACAGGGCAGAACCTGAACGCTTATCGTTTGTCGGCCCTGCAAAAGCGACTATCACGTCTCCCCACTTGGTTTGCACTAAAAGTGTGCCGCCGGAATCGACCAAAGTCTTTTCGGCGCCTTCGAAGGCTATTTTGACTTGTGCCACATCTGCTCCCGGCTCCACGATATACGCATACGACGCCTGGCCTGTGCCGTCGCCAGAATATCTTATGTCGATACCGGGATAAATGTCTTTGAGCGTGATCGCTTCGTAGTTGGGCACATCGGTATGCCATTTCGACGGATCATTACCGATGAAGTAGTTGCACTTGTATTCCAATTGCCCCTCGGCTACAACTTCGGGATTCGAATTCGCCCCGACGAATTTGGCAGTTAGAATCATCTGCTCGACGGAGTCCCTTTCCTGCGAGAATCGATCAGCCGTGTCAAAGGGGCTAGCGGCGTTCGCCAGACCAGGCACACTAACTGCACCGCCGCGGTCGATCCGTCTTGTGAATTGGTAGGTCACCCCTTCTTTTGTAAACCACATCGTGGCGCCTCCGGCGCTAGCGCGGAACAAGACGCGTTCGTCCCACTGGCCCATGTTTTTCGTAAAGGCCAAAGGCATCTTTGCGAGTGTCTTAGTGGTAATTTGTGATGCTTGCACTTGGAACACGAACAATAAGCTACAAAGTCCTAGCGCGAGCGCAGTGAGTAGGATTGCTTTCCTCAAGGTGCCTCCCGGCGAAGTATGATGATTTGCTGAATAAGGATAATCAATATGGCTGAATTGTCAAGGCAAAGCGTCGCCACCGTGCCCTCCCTCATGGATCGCTTGCCGTGCTTTCCTAGAGGTGTTTGCTGTGGCGGGGAGAAGGGGCCCAAAATGGCCCCTTCTTTGTGCTGTGGGTTATGCTTCGACATTCAGATATGCCCCTGCTTGTGTGATTTCTCCTTTGATGATGGCTCTTGCGAGTGAGGTTAGGTCGTAAATGTCGTTGTTGTGGCTGGCTTCGAGTATTGTGTTTCCTCGTAGGTGTTTGGTGGTGTACATGGCGAGGATGAGCTCTTTTAGGTCGCAGTCGTTGATCACGTTGAATGGGTGTGATTCGCTTAGGCCTGCTGTGGTGTTTATGTAGTGGTTGTGGTTGAAGTAGTCGTCCAGTTCTGGTTCTTTTTCTCGGTAGACTTTGGCTGCCAGCTTGGCAAGCTTTTCCAACAATTCCTCTTTTCTGCCGGTCATGGCGACTTCGTGGTTTTTGAGCATCTCTTTGATCATCTCTCCCGAGGCGTTTACTCGTATGAATCCGCCTATGGCGTAGGTGTGTACTCGGTGTTCGGTGAAGGCGGCGTTGGCAGTGCTTGCCTCTTTTGGGGCGAGGTAGTTGAGGTTGGGGAAGCCGATTTGGAAGTTGCCTTTCTCGATCATCCTTTCGGCTGTTTCGATGTTGACGGTGAAGCAGTATCTGCCTTTGTCGTGTCGCCAGCGTTCGGCTATTTGTCTTGCTTGTTCTCTGATGGCGTGGCGGGGAACCAGAGATGGTAGCATTCGGATGGTTTCGCCTTTTCGTGTGCAGGTGTAGATAATGCTCTCCGAGTAGGCGATGTTGCGGTAGCCGTCTGAGCGCATCTGGAAGTGGCTAATTGATTCAGTCAGTTTGAGTTTTCCTTGGTCGTCGGCGATCTGCCCGAGTACGCTCGCCTGCCTGAAGTTTGTAATCGGCAAGGCCTGACTGATCAGGACGCTTTCTTCATCTTGGAAGTCTTCCAGGGTGAGTATCTGGCTGAGGTCGTAGCTGTTGATGTCGTTGTAGCCAGAAAGCTTGATCTGCTTGCTCTTGCCCTTCAGGAAGTCCCTGAGCGAGTTGAAGTCACTGTAAATCCTCGAAAGGAGACTGTAAACTGTTTGGTGAGTCCAGTTGGCTACGAGAGTCCTCTTGGCAATAGCGACCAGCTGCAAGTAGCCGAGGCCGTCGACGAAATACAAATGGTCGCGGATGTCGGCCAGCATCCTCTCAAACATGGTTCCTTCCCGATAATAAGTTCGTTCAGTTGAGTAATTGATGTCGTGGCTGTAGCCCAGCTCTTTGAGCTCCGTAATCAATTGATCTGGCGCGTTTAGTCTTTGCAGGGTGGTTTCGATGATGTGGCTTGAGTGGTCGCTGCAGCCCCAGGGGTGGATGCCTCTTAGCAGGACGTCGGCAAGTGAAACTTCCACGATCTTGAAGGTTAGGCGTTTGAATTCGGGGACTTGCTCGTCTGGTATTAGTGACAGCTGGATAGTTTGCATACAACTTCACCTCCATTGGCGGTTGATTGGTGATGGTTGGAGATTAGTAATTCGAAGGTCTCGAGGTCCTTCTCGATTGCTTCTCGGGTCTGCTCGATGTCATTGGGATCAAGGTTTTGCTTTCTGGCGAGCTTGGCAACATGGCTGTAGGCAACGATCTTGGCCAAGTCAGACTGCTGATCCAGCAACCCCTCTACCTCCTCGACAAATTCGATGCATTCCCCTTGAAGGTTCGGGATACACTTGCTGGATAGCTTCTCGCCGGAGACCTTGCGGCTCAAACCCTCCAAAAGCTCCCTGGGAACTGTGCCGGGACGGCGTGCCTCTACTTGCAAAGCCGTATAGGCCAGCAGAGTGATGTCTTGCTCGCCATTGATTAAGTCATTCCAGGCCTTGGAAGCCGCAAACTCTCCCAGGTTTGATGTGAGTAGGATTTCGGCTTTGCGCATCATGTCTTTGGTCGTGAAGAGCTCGTAGATGGTGTTGACCTTTTCCATATTCGAACCCTCAGCGAAAAAGCTACTCAACAGGTCGAAGCAGATCTCCATCTTGTGAACTGCCTCTTCTTTCTTGAGTGATTCATCGTTCAAACCGACTGGAATGCTGGATTGGACAACGTAGCGAGCTGACTTGACAAAGTCTGGTATCGTTGTGCTGAGCACTTCGGACTTGGCCAATTCGATGGCCCGATTGGAGAGGATGTTTCGGTAGATAAAGCCCAGCCTTCTACCATCAAGTGAGATGTCGCCTTTGGATTCCCTCATCAGGAGATCGGCAAAGCGCGCCAAGAACAAGGAAAGCGTTGAGTACTGCTCTCTTAGGGTGTTGAAGTGTCTTGCTGCGGTGTGGAACATCTGGGTCATCTTCTGACCGATTTCCTTCACTTCCTGCTTGTCAACTGTGCCACTGGTTTGTCCGTTGTTCCAGACTGAGATGGCAGGAGCATCATCGCCGTTGATGTGTCCGGTGACTTTGATGCGGTCTGCTTCCTCCATCTGCAAGACATCCGGAGGATAAACAAACAAGGCAAATCGGCCGATCAGTGCTTCGTCGAGTGCCTGGGTGGCTGAGTAGTTCATGGGGTTCATGGCTGCCCACACCCATTTGACCTTGGTCTCAAATCCCATGATCTTTCGAGAACGGATAATTTCGAGCCATTTGCTCTGAAGTTCGGGGACGGCGCGATTGAGTTCGTCTATCAGGACTAGTTCCTTGTCCCAGATGGTGACGTTGCTCGGGACATATTCTACGACTCCCTGTTTCAATTTTTCGATGTTGGGGAAGCCAAGTATGTCCTCGAACATGCATTTGCTTGCGTCGTAGACGAGTGACTTGCGGTTGAGTGCTTGGCCGATTTTGTTGGCCACGTGGGTCTTTGCGCAACCATGATTGCCAATCAGTAGTAGCGGGTCGCCTGTCAAGAGCGATGACAGGATTAGGTTTTCGTCTTCGTCTTTCCAGCCGTAGATGCCGAGTGTTTCGAGTATCATTGTTTTTTCTCCTATCTTCTTTGCCCCTTTGAGGGCAATGAAAAAGGGGAGATCCTCGCTGATGAGGGTTCTCCCCGTGGTTTAAGTTTGTTGATGATTGTTAGCTGTTGTTGAATTGAGATGAGTGGAGCTATGGTTTGTGGATGATGTCCCCTTTTCCGTTGCGATGTCGCGCCCCAGTCATGGAGGAACAGCTGTTAGTGGGGCGGACAGTGATTTGTGGTTTCTTCCTGGTTTTCTCCTTTCTATTCGCAGACGTCTGAGAGGTTGACGATGTCGCCGAATTTGGCAAAGTCCTCGCAGGTGGTTGTGCCGTCGAAGAGGATCGTCAAGGTAACGAGCCCCAAGGCTTTAAGTTGTTTTGACAATTCTTCTGACATGTCGGCGTAACCATCGGTAATGATGATTGCCTTTTCGAATCGTCTTTCGAGTATTGATTGGGCTATGCAGTTGAAGTCGGTGCCGTAACTTGTCCTGATTTTGCCTTTGATCAGATCTTGCATGGTGGTTTCGACTACTATGTTCGAAAACAGGAACAGCGAGGTGACACTGTTTTTCAGCTTGGATAGGACTCCGATGATATTTGGCAGGTAATCGTTTACGCTTCCAGAGACGTCAAGGTAGATCGCCAGACCCTTTTCTTCAGAGGTTGGTTTGGATGTGTGGTTGTGGAAGTACCCCGGATAAAACCCCGAAGCCAACAGTACCAAGTCGCGTTTGGATGGATACAATGGAATGGGTGAAACTCCCACCCGCTGAACCCGAAAGTACTCCTTGAATCGGTCAAGTTTGCGCTTGGTCAGAAACTTTTGTAGCAGTACTTTCTTTATTGATAGGTGTGTCTTCAACGCCTCCATAAACAGATCAAGCAGTTCAAGGCTGAATCCGGCGTTTCTTCCTCCTTTGCCGGCGACGCTGCGCTTCAGGTCTTCGGCGATTTTGGAGAGCAGTTCGTTTGGAAAAGAGGTCTCGTGACTCGATGGGTTTCCGTCGTGGGAGTGGCTGCCGATCAAGACAACAGTTGATAGTCGTTCGCTTTGGGTCAGGATCTTCAAAGTCTGGATCAACTCTCCAGTCGTGAAATGATCGTGTTCGTCGTTTTGACTGTATAGCCTTTCGTAGACCTTGCTGTACTTGCCTCGCGACATTTCACTCAAGGGCCGCAGTAGCCCAGGCAGTCCTCGATCCGGATAAAACTTGCGGAACAGACTGCCGTTGCGGGAATAGTCGGTGTATACTTCGCTGATGACAGCATTGATGATTGCATCAGCAGCAATGTTCTCCAGCTCACCATTCTCATAGATGAAGTGGCAGAACATTGGATGCAGCAGCTCGTGAAAGACCAGGCTGAACAAGTCTTCTTTACATGTGATATGCTTGTTGATGAACCCTGGATTGTACGACAGTTTGCCGTCAACGGTGATCGCCGCCGTCGGAATCCTGTCATCTTCAACGGTTTCGTTAACGAAGCCGGCGACGAAGCTGTCAAAGCCGAGAGCATCTTTGAGTACTTCTCTCACGGTTTCGAGATTGATTTTCATGGTTACCTCCTTTCAAGGCACAAAATGAAAAATGCCCGATGGTCTGCTTGAGCAATCCGTCAGGCGGTTGATTTGCGTTCTTCTCGATGAATTCATCGCGAAGAGCCATTGATGAGACTTCTCAGAAAAGACTAAAACGCACTCCGAGAGCACAACGAAACAGGACACAGTGGAGCGAGATATCTACTTAGCGCCGCCTTTGCTTTCGCTCGTCGCCCAGCGACGAATACAAGGGCAACACGGTGGAAACTGAAGTTCAATTCACTCTCACCAAGACAGGCAAAGGTGAAGACGATTGTTAGTTCTCATTTAGTCTGAATATCAGATCAACTCTTGCGAGGATCACAAACCAGATTGTTACTATCACCCAGTGGGAATGAGCCAATGCTTATAAATCTTTCGCTTATTAAAACTTAGCTCCATTTGAAAAATTAACAAACCCGAACAAACAGAAGCTCCAAGAGCCGGCAAGCAAACGATGAGGAAAAAGGAAAAGAAGGAGAAGGAAGAAAAGAGAAAAGGGAAAAGAGGGAGAGAAAAAAGAGAGAAGGAGAAAGGGAGAAAAGGAAAAAACGAGAAACGAAGAAAATGAACTAAAAGCAACGAAGCAACGGACCACATCAAAACAATACATCCAGAACTGAATCAACAAAAAGGAATCTAGGTCCTAAATCCAAGGAACGATCCGAACGTTCCACCACTTGATCGAAGTGCGAATCTCAACCACCATCACCCTTTCCTCCAACGACTTCACCCTTCGACACCCCGGATCCTTCCAAACCACCGAATAATCTCCGACAAGAGGACAACGACCAACCCACTTGTGAATCTGCCAGGAAAACACCCTATCGACCTTCCGAGGTGCCTGCGCCTCCAAAATCGCCGCCTTGATCACCTGACTGTAATCAATCTCATACATACCAAATCTTACCTTCTGTTTGTATCCTTCCATCTTAAGCCTCCAGGAGCTCTCACGTGAACTCCGTTTTTTTTCAATTTTTCAAAAAAAACGGGGTTCACCAATCACACGGAGACCGGCTTGCTGCAAAGGACGGTAGGCGACCCCGAAGGGGGAAAGCTTTACTAAATAGTTCGCGATGAGCGAATCTATTAGATAAAGCTTTAGCCGCCGTCCGAGCAGCAAGCAACGCCGATTGAACTTCACTGTCCCACCCTCGTCATCTCCTGTCATACCTGTATACCTACTATATTCGAGTTTCGTTACAAATGCCAAGTCGTTGGCCGTTAGGGAATTCGGAGTAACAAAATTGTAACATAATGGTAATCCCAAAAGGCAATTATGTTACCTTTTTCGGCCAATTATGTTACTGCTTTTCAGAAGCTATATTATCGGGTTCGGGCTCTTTGTTGAGGGGTAATTGATATTCGAAGGACTGGAAAACTCCGAGAATGGAATACAATCCAGACTTGGTGTCACCCCCCTTTGTCCAGATCCGAGCTGAGATACCGGACTTAAATAGGGAGTTATGGTCGGCAAGCCAGATGAAGTCGGTTGCGGGAACGGATCTGACCAGTCGGCAGAGCTGGAGGGAGCGAGCCTCAGTATTTGCCACGAACAGCGTCCGGAATCCCCTAAAAAGTGCCGGCAGTATCTCTTCAAACTGTTTGTAGGATCCGGATCGGAACACCTGTTGATAACTGAGAATCTTTTTCCGGATGTCTGTGGTCTTGGTGTCGGAGCTTGACAAAGTCTCGGTGCCCATGTCGACTTCGAGAAAAAAGAGCAACGACTTGCCCTGCTTCGTATCGGTTATCGAAAAGATGCCGTCGGGGATGATGCTTGTCGCGATCCGGGAGTCCGGCAAACTGATTTCGCAGCGACCACGATCGATCGAGGAAGATAGGAAATCGACTTTCAGGTACGAACGTTGCCTGACCAGCTGAGCCAGGTGAATCCAAACCCAATTGACGAGCAGCTGATGGCCGAGACTTCTGAAATCGAGATTCGTGATCTGATCGCCGGCTGTGCCGGCATCAATTTCCCCGGAACCTTTCAAAACCTTCAGGCCCAGGGAAGTGAGGCAAACCAGGGATTCCGGTCTGCCTGCAGAACTGTCGCTTGGCCGCTCGGCCATCGTAAGGAGCCCGACTGCTCTAAGTTCGCGAACTTTCTTGCGTGCCATCTGCTGGCTGGGAAAGATCAGCAGGGTCAATTGGGACGTCGTCAGAATGCGATACTCCGCCACAGTCTTGAGTATCTCGATGTCTCTCGGTGTTAGGTCTGCTCTCACAACGAAGTAGCGGATGAACCAAACAGGCGGTTTCGGCAGTTTGATGTAAGGGATTGACCTCTGACCGAATATTGCTCCACTCCGAAAGCTGGCCCTTCGGATCCAAAGATTTCCTGTGATCGATTAGGCTGCCTGTGTCGCGGACACATATGGCGTTCCCCTGACCGTCGGGGACAGAATCCGATAAGTCCCGAAAGAGCACTATCGAAAAATGATTGCACCACTCAGAGCGTGGCTGAAATTCCAGTTCCGTGTGTCCGAGTTGGTTTGACAACGTACATAAGACTCTTCCTTTTTTAACAGACTCCAAATCCACATGCGACGCACATGGTTGATCCTATAACGTTGATGGCGAGTACGTGATGTCACTACACTCGGCGGAGTGATCAGATTCCCGGAGGGCTACAGAGCAGGATATTTCACGTACAACGACAGGGAAGAAACGGAATTTACTGGGCTAAATCGAGGTCGTTGCCCTTTGCAGATTTATTCCCTCGTCCACATGCAACTCTGGCGTTTGGTTAGGCACAGCGTCATTCCAGCCAGAATCGGTTAAGATACACGATAACAGGACGTTCTGGCTGATGGGCAAATAGTATTACTCTTTGGATCGCTTTCATGTCAGTTTCGCGTCCTTTCGGCGCCCTCCTCACCTTTTCCAAGGGAATCCTTATGGAATTCAGGCCTGCCACAAGGATTAGCTCACACGTAAAACGATCGCTTTCGCTGAAGTTGTGATGAACATCGTCAATTCTCAGACCAAGATGCAGCGTGTCCTGACTATTCGAAAACGCATCAATACGAAGAGTCTTGTACGAACTCCAGTCAGGATATGGTTCTTCAATAGTGACACCGGGATACTCGGACTCGCCTAGACAAAGGCGGGCAACTTGGCTTTGGCTCAAATCAGACCACCCAACCGGGGGAGAAACTCGGGTCAACGTGGCATCTTGCATCTTGATAAACTGATCGCTCCAACATGAGACGAAATTACAGATCTGCGGAAACTCTTGACTTCGCATGACATATGCCGTTACGCTGAAACCGAGTGAGATAAACGCCGAAAGGAAGATCAAGAGTGAAAGCACAAGAAGGATATTCCTGACTGCCCCACTCCAAATCTTGGTCCAGCAGGTAATTTTGGAATCGAGTATGAAATACGAACCGAGAAAGGAAGCCGCTCCCAGGGAGTCGCGCACGACGTCGATGAAGTCAGCATCTCTCTGAAGAAAGTGTTGAATAATTTCTATCGTCACGCCGATAAGGATAGTAATTCCAAACGAAAGAAGATAGTAGACTAACTGAGCGTGATTGTATCGAGGAAGAATATTTCGCAGCAAAACTAGGAGTGCGATCGCAAAAACGCCGAATGCAGGCGCATGACATGCATTCTGAACTGCCGCCCAGAGCATCGTGCTATCGGGGAGATTGCCGATGACTGTGACTATACCGATCGCGAGGATGATGCAAAGTGATAATGCACTCGATGCTTTCATTGATTAGCCTCCGAGATGACATGAACATAACTTGGATGGCTGGTTCATGTGACAATTCCTTTCCATTGCCGTGGCAAATCGGTACGTAAGGGACTTATTCTCTAGATGGTCGTGCGCGCCGGATCTTGGTGGGTGTCCATCGGTTGACGTGGATTAAGATTCTGAGCCATTCATGCCTTGACTGAAACACTTGTGTAGAGAAATTCACTCAAGCCGATGGCACCGATTATCTTGTATTTCAGATCAGGTGATTGGATGTATTTCCGCCGGCAATCCCGATAACCTTCTGAAGTGTAATACTTAGTGATATACCCGTGGTGAAAAAGGAATTCCGCGATTCTCTTGAGAGTGAACCTGTGGGGGTGTCCTCTGTCAATACGTGTTATTGCCAATATTCCATGCAAGAAGGAACCCCAAGCAGGGTGAACATTAACGGTTAGATATAGGATGCCGTCCGCCTTGAGTACTCGGTAAATCTCCGCTACGAGTCTGTCGGCATTTCGAACGTGGTCTATGACGTTTTCGATAATGACTAGGTCCATGGAGCTGTCCTCAAACCGCAGTCCTTCTTGCTCGATATCTCATATCTTATATTTGGACTCCGGTACTCCACAAGTTCCGGCTGAGTAGAATAGAAATCGCAGAGCGGGTCGATCGCAAATCGTTCGGACGCATCCCGTGAATGCTATGGCTCCTACCGGCCAGCTTCCCACTTCAAGAACGCGTACCTGAGAGAAGGATCTCCGTTCGCCTAGAAACGCTTTGTTTAGCATTTCCATAAGGTATTCTGAACGCCATTTGTGATAGGTTAATGGCGGGCGCGCCCCATCTCGTATTCTCTGTGCGGTGGCTTTCCAAAAAAGCCGTTCAATGATTTGCGCTTTCTTCCAACGATCAAGTGAAATCACGAGCATTCTCCATGACAGATCGATGATTTCTGCCCTATTCCCTTATGTAGTTTACGATAGATTGTTGTCGATTGCAACCGATTTCTTGAGTCCTGTTGCGAGACCTTTCATCGCAATTTATCTCAACATCAGCTTTTCATCGGGCAAACGCGACAAAGCCATTTCTTTGTACTCCCAAAGTTGTAGCTTTATTTCGGCTTTTCAAGCTATCTTAATGGAGTGTGAATTACAAGGAAGTCCCTCGCCAATATCGCCGAATACCGGTCACTGTCGTCGACCCGAAGGGTATTATTTTCGTACTGCAACAATTCGCTGGCTTCGGTTTCATTTCAGATTGGGCATGCCTCGGGTAAGGCCGAATCGATTATCAGGCCCACTTGAGGAAGCTGCCGTCTTCGGAATGACGGTGTTGATAGAATCCCACGAGATGCAGTAAATGACCCGAAAATACAATCTGCCTTTTTGGCTCAAACAATTCGCGCGTGGGACAAGGGTTGCTTTTTGACAGAGACTGCCATAAATTCAATTAATGATTATGAATGCTATGCAACAAGACGATTCAATCAATGAGTAGCACACTTTTCAGAATAGGTAGAAACGTTTTTTCGAACTGGGTCGGTTATGTCGTTAACATAGTCGTCTCATTCTTTCTAGCGCCATTTATGGTGCACAGCTTGGGGAACGCTGGTTACGGAATCTGGGTGCTGGTCGGCTCACTGACCGGTTACTTGGGGGTCCTCGATATGGGACTGCGCCCGGCAATTGTAAAGTTCGTGGCCCGTTACAAGTCGCTCGGTGACGATCTGATGGTAAATCGGATTGTCAACACGACTCTGATAATTCTCTTATTTGCCGCTGCGATAGTGTTCCTGGCGAGTCTAGTGTTGTCATTCTTCTCAGTCGGTATCTTCAAAATTCCTGACGAGTTTCATGGCCAGTTTCAGTTGATCATAATCATAGTCGGTCTGAACCTTGCCGCCAGCTTTCCATTCGCCATTTTTAGCGCCTTATTGGCCGCATTTGAACGGTTCGATCTTGGCAATGCCATTCAAATTTGCGTATTTCTGGTTAGGGCAATATTTCTCGTCGTCTTCCTCAAGCTCGGGGGAGGGCTTGTTGCGGTCGGAGTGATTGCACTGGCCGCAGGCGTGACCGAATCTCTTTGGAGAGCGCGGCTTTCCCTCAAGCTCTTTCCGAAACTCGAGATCAATCGGCACTTGGCCGACCGGGATACGTTTAAGTTGATCGCTGCCTTTAGCAGCTACGCATTCATCATGAACATTGCTTCGCGGCTTTCGTTTCAGACCGACGCGATTGTGATTGGCGCCATGCTTTCGACCGAAGCTATCACCAGCTTCTCCATCGGCTCGACCATGGTCGACTACCTGCTTACCTTGATATCGTACATGTCGACCACCTTACTGCCCGTAGTTTCGGCACTCGAAGCCCAGCAGAATTATGAGAAACTGCGCCAACTGTTGATTATCGGCACGAAATACTGCGTGGCGATCATTCTCCCCGTCAGCTTCACCTACCTGGTGCTTGGGGAAACCTTTATCAGTCTCTGGATGGGGCAGCAATACGGTCCGACTTCAGCCAAGGTTCTTGCTATTCTGACGTGCGGGTATTTCGGATTCCTCTCTCAGTTTGTGGCTAACGTAATCTTCGTCGGATTGGGAAAACTGAAGTACCTCGCATATCTCAATATTGCTCTCGCGTTCGTGAACCTGGGGCTCAGCATTATTCTTGTGAAGTGGCTCGGTATTTACGGTTCCGCACTGGGCACGGCCATCCCACTAATCATCAGCGGTTCGATTCTCTATCCCATATACATTTGTCGAACCGTCAAGCTTGGTTTCCTACGATATGTTAGCAAATCCTATATTCGTCCCCTGCTGGCGTCGCTCCCGTTTTTGTCTCTCATCTTGCTTTGTCATTACCTGATCGATATCAACTCTTTTGGGCGCTTCATAACGGTCGTTGGAACCGCTTGTATAGTTCATGCTGTCGCGTCGTTTTATGGCGTTCTGGAATCAAACCACCGAAGCAGTATTTCACACAAAGTCGGGAATTTGCTGTCGATGCGATGATACAACCAGTATCGAGATGCGAGCTGCAAGAGAATTCGGTGTTTTGCACCCATGAAAGCAGACTTTGATCCCGAAGAAGGGGTATAATTCCTGTTTCGAAAAATCCTTCAGGAATCGACGCACGGCGGCTGTTATGACAAAAAGCAAAGGCAGGTGTTCATGATTAAGCAATTCTCGCATGATCTGGGTTGAAGTTGGAATCTCAGCGACACTGAGGTCAGTTCTTAGTGGTTTCATGGCCGTTGCAGATTGTTGTAAAATCGCGCCATACATTGAAATTGGTCACGCGATGGATCTCTCTTTCATTGAATTTCTCGATAAACTGGTCGACTAGCATTTGGGTCGAGAGTATCCCCATAAAAGCCATATTGTCCCTAAATGACATCTGCCCTTGCGATTGTCTTAGGCACTTCTCATGAAGCTTGCCGACCATCGTAGGATTAAATACGCCAGCCTCTTTCACCTTTTCTTCCGACAGCAATTCCTTGACATAACCGGGTGCCTGTTTCTGTGTAAA
The DNA here is from genome assembly GCA_903930455.1 of uncultured bacterium. Classification (GTDB taxonomy): domain Bacteria; phylum Zixibacteria; class MSB-5A5; order CAIYYT01; family CAIYYT01; genus CAIYYT01. Next base: position 35,494 of record CAIYYT010000002.1, read on the forward strand.
GCACCTTGAATCGGGCGCCATGTATGGCTGCTTGGGGCGTTTAAGAATTGCCTCGGGTAACGCTCCATGCATGGCCTTCTTTAGTACCCATTTTTCTTTCAGTCCAAAGAGTTTGTAGTGTGGCGGAATCCTTGTCGCCAACTCGATCACACGGTGATCGAGGAACGGATACCGTCCTTCCACGGCATTGGCGGCTGCCATACGATCACCCTGCGAAGAGAGCAGATACCCTGACAGCAGTGATTTTGCTTCGATGAATTGCGCGCGAGAGACATGATGCCATTGAGCAAATCGCAATGGCAGCATATGCGCAAATGCATTCATAGAGTCGCTTGCCGCTGACTTAGACTTGAAATCAGCATCATAGAAATCTTTGATTCGAGAAGTCGCCTTGATTCGTGGTATATGCGAGAAATAGTAGCGATCAGTCTCGGTCAATCCCTCTTTGTAGAATTCCTCGAGGAAATAATTGAAGCGGACTTTACTCAATGGTAATGTGGGGTACAGTCGCTTAAGAAGCAGCGGCCGAGATCGTGAGTTGGGATTCTTCGACCAGAAATATCTGATCTTTGTTTCTTTGAATATGTCATAGCCGCCAAATATTTCGTCCGATCCTTCACCAGTCAAGACTACCTTGAACCCGGCATCGTTTACCAATCGTGAGAGTAGATACATCGGCGCAGGCGCGGTTCGCAATATCGGACGCTCGGTGTGCCAGATAACATTCGGGAAACAGGCTGCGATATCTTCATAATTGCACTGTACCTGGTGGTGAGTCGTGCCCAATTGCTTTGCCATCAGCCTCTGATTGCTTGACTCATCAAAGGCGCTGTCGCCAAAAACGATTGAGAATGATTCCAATGGATTTGAGGTAAAACTCCGCACCAGCGATGCTATGGCAGAAGAATCCAACCCGCCCGAAAGGTACACGCCTACTGGTACATCCGCCCGCAGACGCAACCGAATCGAATCTACTAACAGGGCGTGTACCTCTTCGGCCCAGGACCCGACGCTGCGACTATCATCGTAATGGTCGGGATACTCCATCGACCAGTAGCGCGCTGTAGAGATTCCTATCTCGCTGATTTCCATATACGATCCCGATTCCAGTTCAGCGATTCCACCAAAGGCAGTTTTTGGCGGTGCGCAGGTCCACCAGGTAAAGACTTGATCGAGCCCTTCAGCGTCTAGTTCTCGCTTGATTGAATGGTCGGCGAAGAGTGCTTTGATCTCCGATGCAAAGTAGAATCGTCCATTTTGAACCGTATAAAACAAGGGCCGTTTACCCATCCGATCTCGGGCAATGAACAGCGTGCGCTTATTCATATCATAAATGGCAAACGAAAACTGACCGTTGAAATGCTGAACGCACTCCCGGTCCCACTGCTCATAGGCGTGGACAATTACTTCCGTATCGGAATGCGTGCGAAATCTATGTCCCAGTCCTTCGAGCACGGGGCGTAACTCAACGTAGTTGAATATTTCTCCGTTGAAGGCTATCCAAACGGTCTCATCTTCATTGCACAATGGCTGCTGGCCTGTCGACAAGTCAATAATCGATAGGCGGGCATGTCCGAGTACGCATTTGTTATCCAGAAAGGCACCGAATTCATCCGGCCCACGGTGACGGATCAAGGAAATCATCTTGACGATTAGATCTTTGTCCGGCGGGCGCGTGCCTTCGAGTTGAAAGTATCCAGCTATTCCGCACATGCAAATTAAACGATTTCGGTTCTCATTTATTTGATCCTCTGACTTCGACTAAACTTCATGCTGCTCATTCTTGAGCAAATGCTTAATGATCTTGCCCGATTGATACTTGGGCAGCGCTTCGACAATATCAATTATCTTCGGTACTTTAAAATCTGCCAGAGAGCGACGACAATGCAGAAGAATTTCCTTCGTTTCCAGTTCGATGCCGGGCTTCAACACGATTACAGCCTTTATCACTTCCCCTAACAGCCTATCCGAGACACCGACAACGCACGCCTCTAGAATGTTCTCATTTGCAATGAGGCACTCCTCGATCTCCTTGACGCTAACCCGATTGCCACCGGTCTTGATAATTTCCTTCTTGCGACCGATGATGAAGAGAAATCCGTCCTCATCCTTATAGCCCAGATCGCCTGTGAAAAGCAAACCATCTCGCAGCACTTCCTGCTCTTCGTCTGGCTGGCGCCAGTAGCCCATCATCACGTTATCGCCCGACACCACCAATTCACCTGTTTTCCCAACAGGTAACTCGTGCTCCTGTTCGTCCATAATCGTCACCGAGATTCCGGTAAGCGGTATGCCAATCGAGCCAAGCTTTTCCGCCAATCGCTGCGGCGGCAAGTACGTGACTCGTGGTGCGGCTTCCGTCTGTCCATACATGATGTATATTTCTTTATTGGGAAAAGCGTGCATCAGTTTTCTGGTTATTTCCGGAGCCATGGCGCCGCCGGCCTGCGTAAAATAGCGCATGTGAGGAAACTGTCGGGAAGCAAAAGTCGACCTGCCAAGAAGAATCATGAAAGTCGATGGTACGCCGGAGAAGCCGGTACATCTCTGCTCTTCCATCGTGTTAAGCACCGTCTCCGGGTACATAAATCGATTGTCGATAACGAGACACGCACCGCAGGCGATGTTGGTCAAGAGCAGCGAGTTGCCATAGATGTAATAGAATGGCAAGATGACGAGTGTGCGATCGTCTCGCGAGAGGTTCAGATACTCTATCGTCGATAGAGTATTGCTGACCAAATTCAGATGCGATAGCATAACGCCCTTCGAAACACCAGTGCTTCCCGATGTATAGAAAATCGCCGCCAGCTCATGTAATTTGCCAAAACGACACAAAGAGATCGCCTCCGGGGCTTTTAACGAGGGGGTCGTCTCCGACACATCGAATTGCTCAACTTGCAGTGATCGATCAAAGACCAGTGCGCGCAGCGATCGTGATCCGAAATTAGGGATAGAGTCGCAAAGCAACACCTCGACTCCGCAGTCCGTCTCGAAAATGACCTTGAGCTGACGCCGAAAGTGTGATTGCGCAATCAGAACTTTGACGCCGCAATCGGCCAGAATGAATCTTAGGGTGTTGCCATTTGCAGAAGTATCAAGGGGAACAACTACGAGCCCGGCTTCCAGAACCCCGAAATATGCAATTGTGTACTCAATTGAGTTTTCCAATAGCAACCCCACACGCGCCCCATCTCCAAGAGACAGGCGACGCAGATTATTCGCCAACCCGTCGGCAGCGTCTGCCAGCTCGCGATACGTTATGCTGCGATCTTGAACGCTTACGGCAACTCGATCCGGATAAGAATCGATGCTCTGGCGCAAGAATTGATTGAGATTCATAGGAACTTCTGTATGGCCCTGAGTTCGGATAGTCTCTTTTGACGACAGCTCAACAGTTGGATTTACTCCTGATGAAACTAACCAAGCTTTCGACGCTGTCCAAATTTGTGGGTAGCATTTCGTCATCAGTTACAGTCACTCCGAAGTGCTGTTCGAGAAAAGCCACCAACTCGAGGATGCCCATCGAGTCCATAATACCACAACTCATAAATGAATCCGAGTCAGAAAACTTGACGCTTTCATCACCAAGCAAATACGAATCGACGATGAACGCTCTTATCTCGGAGCGAATTTTTCCCGCTTCAAACTCCATACTATCCCTCATTGAGCGGCATCACGTATACCCTTCGCAACACCTGACCGACTATATCCAAATCACTCGGGTAGATCAATTTCCAGCGGCGGCAAACGCAGTGGTTCTGTCGCTTGAATCTTTCGAGCGATATGTGCGTAGCCGTGCTCTGCTTCCTGGACCGAAATTCCGAGGACTTTGGCCGCCTCGGCAGCCGGAACATTCGTTTCCATGGCGTGCCAAAGCATGTCCATCCGATAGAAATCCAGACCGAAGAAAAACTCTTCCTGAGTAGATCCAGCACTGTAAGTATCGGTTGTTGGAATCCGTTTGATGATTTCCGTGGGGACCCCCAGATACTCCGCCAGTTGATAAACCTGAATCTTGAACAAATTCGCTATCGGCTTGAAATCAGCGCCGCCGTCTCCGTATTTGACGAAGAAGCCCTGCATATGCTCATCCTTGTTGCCGGTTCCTGCTACCGCCCAGTTGCAACGCTCAGCGTGGTAGTAGAGCGTCGTCATGCGCAGACGTTGCTTCAGATTGGAAGCAGCCACAACTTGAGCGTAGACATTAGGAGTCATGCGCTTGGTATTTGCCTCTTCCCCCGGCTTCTGAATCGTCAAGTGAAAGAAATTGAAAGTATCCTTGGATAAAATGCTTTCTGGTATCGTGATCTTGCACTTGTAACTCTTGTCGTACATTGGAAACAACTGCTTTATGGCTTCATCACGCTTCTCGTAGCAGCTCAGACCAGTTAGGCCGCCGGTGATATCTTCCTTGATGGCTTCAAAGCCGAATTGAGCCGCCAGTTGGCGGGCAAGTGTTTCACTTTCTCCGGAAGACTCCTGCTCCGGCATCATGACGCCCAGAACACGCTCCGGCCCCAGCGCACGAGCGCAAAGCGCCGATACGACTGTCGAATCTATCCCCCCGGATATACCGACAACAGCGCCGCTTTTCTTCAGATCATCACGTACCTGTCGCCGAATCGCCTCACAAAGTTGCTTAGTAACGCGAGCTACATCCAGTTTGAGAATGTCTTCATGAAACTTCAATCTTCACCCTTCGCAAGAAAGTATCTGTTTCACCGCAAATTACTTCCTAAAATAGTATCGAACGAAAGCCCGCGAAACTGCAACTTACGCCGGCATAAATTCTTTACACACACTCAAGAACTCGTGATCGGTCACAGCCCTGCTTTTACTTTCATTCTTTACAGCCCCTCAATTTTGGGGATTGTTCCAACAACTGAAAATCCCAGCGTTTGTTCGGCATCCTCGATACTCTTGATCGAATCGTCAAAATACTCTGCGATAATTAGCGCACCTGCGCCCAGGCCGATGCCCGCAAATAATCCAAGCAGGACAATCATTTTTTTATTCGGCCAGATTGGCACCAGCGGCAGACGCGCCGGTTCGACCACTCTGAACCTTGACTCCATCAACAATGCCTCCGAAATCTGCGTGCCTTCCTGAGACAGTTTGAACTGGTCTCGAAGATTGCGCGTAGCATCGATCTCGCGCGTCAGCTGCTCGATCTTGGCCTGCAAGTCCGGCATCAGGCTTGCACGACGATCCAAATCTGAAAGAGTCAGTTTCATGTTGTTGCGATATGAGTACAGTGTTTCAAGTCGCAGCCGCAAGCCGAAGAGCGTGATCAGATCCCGTATCGTCGCCTCGGACTGCTGTGTAAACCGTGATCGCACAATTCGGCCCACTTCCTCATCAACGTCGTTAGCGAGCCCAAATAAGCTCATCTTGAGTGTCATGAAACTAGGAGTATTCCAACCAGACTTCCGCATCATTTCCGGCATCGACGCGAGTAGCTTGGTGATTTCTGATTTGTTCTCCTGCAAGGCAGACGATTCCTCAAGAACAGGAAGCCCGTCGGGCAAGCCCGATAATCGTATCTGTGTATCATGCACGGCCTTTTCCTTCTCGCTAATTTCCACTGTGATCGCCTGAACTTCCATGTTGATTTGTTTGCGATTCTCCTGCGACACGACTGCTTCATCAAGCTGTATTTGCAGCAGTTCCTTCTGGATATCGGTTCTCTGCGTGATCTTATTTTGAAGGTCACCTTCAAAGCTTGTCAACTGGTTGGATGAGAAATCTGAGGTGATTGAGTTGGTGCGGGATTCCTGCTTGGTTTTTTCCTGAATAAAAATCTCGCCGAGATTTTGCACGATCAGCTTGGCCTCTTCGGGGTTTGCTGATTGTGCCAGAATCTTCACCTGATTGATGCCCGCAAATTCAACTCGAATGCGCTTTCTCAGTCCCCTCAGCAGCATGTCAAACTTCAAATCATCCAGCGAGACGCTTGGGTTGTTTACTTGTAGCTTTCGAGCCAGCAACTCAATCGTGGGATCCTTATCGAATTGTAGATTCTGCACAAGCTGGCTAATATACGGCGAGGATACAATCTCATTCTTCAGACTCTGTAATTCCCTATCCATCCTCTCAGAGTTGTCATCGATCGCGGAACCGGCATTGCCGATCAGACGCTGGATATCCTGAGAAAGCCGAACCGGCTTTTCCATGGAGATCGTGATCGAAGCTTCATAAATCGGGCTGAGGTAGAAGGTGCCGGCGGCCGTAATAGCCGTAACCAGGACAACAGGGATGACGACCAGCCACTTGCGCCTCCAAAAGCTCGCGAGGATGTTTCGAGCATAGAAAGTCCTTGATTTTTTGAAATTGTCCAAGCTAAGACTCTCCTTATCCAAGGGTTTTCAGACGACGATCCACTCAATTGCTTACAGGAGTATGCAATTCCACAATCACTCGTTATACCCATCGCCAACATCCGAATTCCGGGGAAATAAGTCAAATACAATTTGCCATGATTCAATTTCTTGTTCTTATTGTTGGTAAATTGATCTGAATGAAAAAGCCAAAACAGGAAACTTAGCGTGGGACGTTTAATAAATAACATCCCCCCTTTTTAGTGGACAAGGAGAAATGATAGAGTTATGGCGCAGAGCGGATGAGGATACGTTATTAGTTCAAGCGCGAAGCGTCGGGGTTTTGACCGCGGGTGGCACGGGAATTAGTGATGAGCTCCTACCTGTCGCATCAAGGACTGTTGAAAAGCCCAGACTGTGTCATCTCGAGGAGTGCGGAGAAGTGATGCCGGGTGTGGAGCACGACGAAGCAATCTCTTTTGGTGCTATTTCGATGTTGGCGAGCAGATTGCTTCGTCGTCACTGCCCCTCCACTCTTCCTCCAGCCTTGACTCCTCGCAATGACAATTTCGGGGTTTTTCAACAGTTCCATCATATTCGAGATGCCAAAAAAAGAAGCCGAGACCTGACGGGCTCGGCTCCATGATTTCCGAAGACTCTACAATTCGTCTAAACTATGACCGCTTGCGTCCTAACAGGACGACGCCGCTAAGTCCAAGACCCAATAATAGCAGCGTCCCTGGTTCTGGGACGACTTCGTACTGTTTTTCCAAGAGATCATTGCCACATTCCAAGTTCTGATGGAAAGTTACCTCGCCCGTCGCCCCAAAATTTGAAAGCAACGACTTTTTGAAACGATACTCCCACACATAAGTGTCATGGCTGCCACCGGCCATCGGATTGATCTCGAGAGTCGGGTCGTTACTCTTTAGGATGTCAACGTCTCCAATAGTTGTCCCGGTTCCAACGCGCCAAGCACCAGCAGCGTTCCTGATTATAGGATCGCTGTAGTACGTCCCTGGAGTGTTAGAAATTCCGGCCACGGTTGCCACATTGACCAAATTACCACCACTTGTGATAGCGTAATCGTACTTGCTACCGCCAAAGCCAAAAAAGAGATCGCCGCGACCGTAGGTTCGATTCCAACCTGTAGAATAGGCGTCTTCGTTAAACGACGAGGTGACGCTCAAGTAAATGAAATCGTTATCGTAAGCAAAGTTGAGGCCTTCAATATCGAATTTCTCCCCACCTTCGCCAAGATTGCCTGGAGACGGGAGTGAGCCAATACCCGGTCCATAGTCGATGTCAGACGTATTGTTATGTTCGTCGAAATAAGCTGAGCCGAAATCGTGGTAAGTCCAGCTAAAGTTAACGGCGCTAGCTGACGAGATGTAGAATAACGATGTCAGTGCAAGTGCGATTAAGAATTTTTTCAACATTACATCCTCCAAGGAGTTATTGGCAAGTAGTTATTATCATCCTCATGACGAGATTTTAAGCAAGATACGTGCCTGACGCGAGTACCTAATTCACTGTGCCTAAAGCACTGTCAGGCAGCGAAATAGAAAACAAAACACCTCAGCCCCGTATCGCGTGTGCAGGGCTATGCACAATATGGATATTTCCGAGACCACCAAGAGCGGAATTTGTGTCATCGTGTATCGCGTGGTTTGCTACGAAGCATAGACAGTGCTGATGATTGCGAACAGTTCTTATCTCGCCGTTCCGTATTGGAGTTGGCCTCACATTACGCTACCGACAGTGGCCTTGAGTCTCGAATCCTGATGCACCCAGTCTCATTGCTAGCAACGTCTTACGTCATGTCTAGGTTAGCTGTTGGTCACCTTAGCAAATTTAAGTATATGAATGACAACACGTAAACACAGCACAGCTAGCTATGCCAGTAATATGAAAGATAATTGCAGGGTGCCTTGCAGCAGTCCCAATCCGTTTATACCTCCATGCAATTGGTTTGGTCAATCTCAAACGAGGATTATAGTCGTTATATATATAGGGGCATTGTTTGACTCATCATCTGAATTCTAGGCGACGTATGTCGATAATTTGGACAAGTGACAATACCTGGCTAAGTGCTACGCATTGATCGCGTTAGCTACTATGATCGATCTGGTAAACAAAACAATCGTCGGAAAGATGAACAAACTTCGCGATTCAGACGACAATATTGAAAACACAAGTGCCTTGCTAACCGCATTCTGTGAAAATACTTATGAGAATGACGGAGTGCATGACATATTCACTGGCACGATTCTTGCTACTACGTCCTTCAGTAAGGCAAAATTTGCTTGGGAGAGAAATCATGTTACAATTCTTTTGGAAGCTCCTCTTGGCAACAGCCTTAGCTCTGACGTTTTTTATTCCGCGCGTTCAGGCTCAGGTGGCGTGGCAGTGCATTGACCTTGGTTCGTCATATTTCGACGGGCATAACAACACAACTGAGATGTCGCTTGGATATCCCGGAGGTATTGGTAACCGACCATCTCCTGGGGATTTCGATGTCGATGGAGGTGAACGATTCGATATTGAAGGCATTAGCTTCGCTTATGACGATTCCTACCTGTACGTGTCGGTAACGGCTTCATTCCGAGTCGTGGCATACTCTAATCAGTTCAACCGTTGGCTAAGTGAACGGGGTCTATTCTTTGGCTCTAATGGCAGCAACTATGACTATGCTGTTGATGCTTCCACTCGCGAGCTGCGGGTGGTTGATTCTTGGGATTATGTGCCGAATAGGAAAGGGACTTATGGCTCTCACACAGCCCTACAGCAGGACATAGGAGCCTGCAGGAAAGGAGATATACCTCCAGGAAGCGGGAAAAACGGAGTGTTAGGATCAGTAATGGAAGAATACTACCAATGCCGGAGGTTGGAACAGAATTACTTGACTCCCGGCAATGGTAGCACTTTGACCGAAGAGTATCGGATCTCCCGGGCTGATCTTCCAGGTCAAGCGAGCTATGGCACGATTTCTTTTCATACGAGTTTGAAATGCGACAACGATGTTGCTAACAAGGACTTCGCTTTTGTGCCTAAGCCAACAGCTATCATTCTCCTTGGTATTGGTCTCTTGGGCATCGGCGCTTACAACAAGGCGAGATCAAGAAGTATAGTACTGAGTGCACATCGGCAGGAAAAATGATGTGAGTGATATTGTTAAGAAGCAACCACTATTGACATACTTCGACATTCGCATTTCGGCAAGCCGCCGGATGGATGCCCACAAGGAAGCGCTGCTGCGGATCCGTAATCTCTATCTCAGTTATCTTGCAGTGTTGGGTTTGTTGACAAAAAACACCGCTTTAGTCAGACGAGATGGCGTTCACATAAGTTTATGCCTAATTTTCTGCCGGAGTACATCTCTTTTACGTCAGGACTGCTACTTATTAAAAAACTTTGAGTTGGGAAATGGGCGAGCATGCACCCAGTTGATTTAGTCGACGAGCGACGTTCGGCTATGAAAATTCCTTGCCGCGAAGACCAGGCAAGCATATGGATAACAGGATGGCGGAAGAAGAGGCTCTGATGGCACTATCTGATCGGCCAGTAAGGAAATCCCCTCATTGCTTTGACTTCCGTTATCCTTTGGTAAATCAGGACTTAACAGGAAAGGTAATTTGGGTCTGACTGCCAGTGCCTTATTTCCCAGTCTGGCTGCTGCGGGGATAAACTGAGCAACTTCAGAAATTGAAGAACATGATTGACAGACAGAATCTTAGCTATTTTCCATCAAGAGAGCGCGACAAACGCTCTCTTTTTGCATCCCTGGGCCCCTTTGTAAATGGTGTAAGTCGTCAGACCAATTTGGACACCTAAGGGGAAGGCCGCGATCAAGCAGTTTTTTTCCTATCGTCGCCGTCAGGCGGCGGTATTTGTCATGTCGGATTGGGCACGTTACTTATTCGAGCCCTTTCCCCTGGGAAGGCCCACGATATTGTTCTATTCGAGAGGTCGCTCACTCATGAAGCCCGGATTCTCGTTGATCAAATCCAGTCTTCTGAACTGACCTATCTCCCTGCAATTCCGACTCGTCTACTACTCACTCGCTGATTTGGTCGGCCTGTAGTCGGAATGGTCCTCCATGTTCCAACACGGTATAGATCACCGTTACCAGCTTTCTGGCCACCGCGACGCGCGCCTTCTGAACATTCCTACAATAAAGAACGGGGTGAACGGGACGGTGATTCTGAAATCGCACTAATTGAGGCTTCGACTAGGGCGTGACGCAATGGCCGAGAGTCAAAACCTGGTGATGCCTCAGCTATGAAGGCTGTCACCAGAGGCTCTAATCGACGGAATCAGACCGTATAACTGGCAGGAGCTCTTGAGCTCTGGAAGCGGTCAACGTTATCGATCTTGGCATAGATCGTGTTGGGATCGTTATCATGACCGCCAGTCTGTCAAATGGATGCCAGAACAGCTACCGCAGCGGATAGTCTCCCGCCGAATGTACCCAAAGCCGACGGCACCACCTGGGCGCCGATTTTTTGGCAGTTGACATTGAATTGTGCTGATCTGAGCGTTCTCCAACACTGTCCCTTGAAGGCATTTTTCAACGCCAACAACAGGCGGAACTGGTTGGCGACAGATCAATGATAACTCAAATGATCACCCTTGAGGTTGTTTTTAACTCTTGAATCCGATTCTCGCAGTCACCACCAAAGGCGTATAAGTTATATAGCACTTGCCGGGTTCCGACTACGTTCGTCACCAGAAACCCGAGGTTGGAACCTTTGTCGTTGGGTTTGACTTCGATGCTCACCCGCCACTCTTTCTCTCAGGAACCGGCTCGATACTCAGCCCCCGCGAACAGTCGCTGCTTCTGCGAATACGCCGTTTTAGCCACCTCGCCCGACTCTTTAGCTGAAGCTAGCAGACGATTATTGGTAATCAAACCGATCACATACGGCAAACCAGCCATTTCTCAGCAATCATACAGCTCGGGAATCGCAAACCCGGCGTCGGCGCGAATCACGATCTCCGTCTGGGGATACACTTCCCGTAGTCGCTTGACAATCTGCTCCAGAATCGCCACCACCCGACGGCTGGCATGAACATTCCCCTCACGCAATGCCGCCGCAATCAACTCCCCGTTCTCACCATAGTAACCAACAACGGATGATAACTGCAGTTGTCGTAATATCCGTGATAAAACGGCAGCCGCTGGTGACCATGCATCGGATCGGCCGTCGAATCAACATCCAAAATGATGCGCCACCGCGATCATGATGGCGACGAAAGGCAGAACTCCAGCGGATACGAAGAGAACCTACACAGCCCGCACCAGATTGCATGGTTTTCAAAACGACCGATCGTCGACTGCGAGGCTAACGACCCCTCCCACAACATCCGACCTGCGATACTCTTCAGAACCGAATCATGCCGCAAACTGTCAGCATCAATGGCGTCGTAGCCCGACACAATCTGTTAAAGACGCTGACGTGAGATCTCCGATAATGACTGCTTCACGTAACTCCCATGTCGACGATCCCGCAAACACTTTACCGACCCCGCCATGAAACCCAGCTTCTCGTCCTGTTGACGAACTAACAACAGCCCCGCATCCGAGGAAATCTCCCCCATGGAAATCAACACTCGACTTTCGCTTGTCATAAGAAGGAAACAATTCTTCACAACAACCTAAATTTTCAATGGTCTCCACGGCAATCAAGTTAAAACACTACAAATATATCACTTGGCGGCATTATCAAAAGTATAGTTATTACTCCGTAAGTATCTGGACTCGACAGACGACAGAGATTCAGAACTCCTGAATCAGTGACACGATCGCACAGACGGTCAATCAATCGGCGTGCTGTTTTCATATTTTCCATTATTCCATTCTCCAGATCGGCTGGAAATGACGACGACACTTGAGTGTGTCCGATGGTCAACCACAAATGCGGCCGATTGAGGCACCGTAGTTCAATGCGTGCATTGACATGAAACTGTGTAGAAAGCTGTTAAGTACCAATGCCAACTGCAGATAAGTTGGTTTCAACGAGATGATTTCGTTACCAAAACGACTGTAATCGCAGTGTCAGCTCATCTTCACGATTGTTGAACGTCACAGCTTCGACGTGTATTCCAAACTTAGCGTCCGGGCTATGATGGCAGGCGAGGAAGTGATCGGTATGCTGATGCGTCCTAGCAGATACAAACTGGACGCTGAATTGACATACCCAGGCCAACTGGTACAGGCATAGCGAAAATCGTGCTTTTCAAGCACTGGTTTGAGTCTGCGGTATCCGGCGACATCATCGCCGTATGGATAGGCAAATCCGGCGACCTCGGTTCCAAGATGCCGTTCGATAATGCTTTTTGATTCGACAATTTCCCGCTCAGCAGTCTCCAAATTAACATGAGAGAGATTGGAATGCGAGCATGTGTGGGCGCCAAAGCGGATGCCATAAGCGCCCATTTCACTGACTTGTTCCCAGGTCATCGGCTCCTCAATGCACGTAGCAGGCTCCCCCCATTGGATCAAGGCACCACGAAGCTCTTGCAGAATTCGATCGCAAGTCGCATCGTTTTTACGCATCAGGTCTCCTCTCAAATTCACAAGCAAAACCCGCTTGGCAGTGGCAGGAACTCGCAACGAATTCGCATCTAGTCCAACCGACCGCCCCATAATCTTTTCCACCTTCGTGACCGTGTCCATTGTCAGGTCACATTGATCAATCATGACGGTAAGTGCTAACCACCAAGGCGTCAACCGTCCGTCGATCCAATCAGTAGGCAGAAAGATTGTAGCCGTGATGTCGTACTTTCTCAACAGGGGAAAGACAATCTTGTAAGCCGACGAATAGCCATCATCAAGCGTGATCGCGGCGCTTTTTTCTCTGAGCTTCCCGTTATCTCTGATCTCACGCACTGCATCTTCTACCGAAACTACCCGGTAATAACTTTTCAGCGTTATTAGCACTGCTTCAAATTGGGTCCGACTGGGCGTTCCCCCGGCAAACCAATGTGACTGCTGGGCATCATCTACCACGTTATGAAACATGAGGATTAGTAAGTGATTCTCAGATGGCTTGTGAAGATGTTCATACAGGGAATAATACCCGCTGTAATAGAGTATTTTCTTGACGATATCCTTCTGCTGATCTCTTGTCCAATCCATCACTTTTATTGCCTCTTAACCAGCCATCGCTTGACTGTTTCAGTTTTACTCCCGAGCACAGTCTTGCCGATTTGCTTGCTGAAGCGATTGACAAACTGAGTAAAAATATGGATCAGTGCCCCAGAGGATCGGTTGTAGAAGGTAACCAGCAATTCCCGTTGCTCCCGGTCCGTCCAGTTATATTTGTAGTCTTCATATCCACGGAGGAAATCAAATTTCGTGCACCCGCGTTTGATGGCCGCTTCAAGGCACCGGCCAAGCAGAACCCGTCCGATACTTGCCTTAGGTACGGCCGAGTGTTCTGTTCCAAGAAGGTAGCCATGCATAACTTTGTTGTGCTCAAAGCCGTAAAAACTGCCGACCGGCGTTTCATCAAGTTCGAGGTTACACAAGAACAGGTTTCCGTCGGCGAGTAGATTCCCTGCGAGCTCGTGGTGGAACTGCCTAAATTTCTCGGTAGCAAAACTGCCGTTCTGGCCACGCTCTTTCCATGACTTGCGGTGAAGTGCAATGAGGGTTTTCATGAACACGGGAATACTGTCAACAGTGCTACAGACATTCAGCTCAAGAGGCCCCGCCTGGGTCATAAGGCAGGCAGAGGTTTTCAAGCTCCCTCTCGAATTGGAACTCAGCGAAGCAAGGTACGCTTCCCATGTATCCGGAAGAGCTACATATGGACAAATCGTGTATCCGGTGATGCCCATCTCAATGCAACGATTATCCTTGTCAGACAGCTCCCTCAATATCTGAAGCACCCTTGAATCCGATGGCACATAGTTATACTCCCAGATGTCCCATTCTTTGCACAGAGGACCATAAAGGTGCTCCCAGATTGCCGCGCAGATGGTTTTGGAATTCTTTCGAGAAACGATCAGATCCAAATGATCGGCACAGATCTCTTCGGAGCCGATAAATCGCAGTATTTTCAGGTTACCTAATCCAAGTTGTCGCACCCGCTTTATCCAAAACGGTGCCAGTCCGACCAGTTTATCGTCGTCGAAGATTGCCAGACAGAGCGGTCGGCTTTCCTTGAGATAAACGCTCATCCAGTGTGAGAGCCACACCCAAGTGAGGGAATAACTGTCATTAAGACTTTGCCCAAGCAACTGGTCCCACTGGCTAGAGAGTGCCTCTAATTCTTCGACACCGGTCAGACACTTTACGTGAAGCAAGCTTTCATTACCTCCAGTGGTGGTTATTGGATATTGAATCGCAATCGGACATCGCATCGACAGGCCCCGACATATCAACTTGTTGCTTCATAGTCATATTCCCGGTCGGCAATTTGCCATTGTCGCAGTTAGATGACATGTTGTCCCATCCTCCTGATAGAACGAAATACTACCTTCCCGATTTGTCCACCAAATTGGGACGGTTCACATATCTGCACTCCCCCTCTTTGAACGTGGCTTTCTAATTGGCGCACTTTCGAAGTGCTTTAGCAACATTTGCCTCTTATAGTCCTTTGGTATTTCCATCTCTCTCGGGAATGGGTATTCATCACTTCTGACCAAGCCTTTGCTATTCATCCTACTTAACCTGTAGAACTCAATATCTGACATCCACTTCGCAGGATTGCCGATAATAACTGAATTGTCAGGAAAACTACTCATTACTACGGAACCCGCTGCCACCAAACAATTATCTCCGATTTGGACGTCCGGCAGGAAGATCGTTCTATACCCAATAAAGCAGTTTCGTCCGATCTTAATTCTCCCAAAATAGCCGTGAATATTCCCCTGTCCATCATTAAAGTTATACACAGCACCATCGTGAGTTATAAAAGAAACATCACCAGATATAATCGTATTGTCACCAATCTCTACCAAGTAAGCTTCTGGTGAAAATAAAAGGCCACCAAAGAACCTGCAATTATCCCCGACTTTGGCTCCTTGATCACGCGCAGATTGTATGTTCCAAGCAATGTGATCTCTTCGGGCAAGCTGTCTCATCCAGAAGGAACGATAAAGACCCTTGAATAATTCCACTTTTCGCAAAAAAGTGATCTTTAGAAATAAAGATACAGTGTTAACAAAATAGCCTCTTATCCTGTACGTTGATTTCATTTTGTAGTGTTCTCCATTCCAGTATCCAGAATACAAACCCTGTCGAGCACCTCAATCGGTGGAAATACTACGGTTGCATCAACATTGTATGCACCGCACCATCATTTCCTTCCCACGACATCTTTATACACCGCCAATACGCGGTTGCGGTGAACCTCAATCGAAAATTCTGTTTCCACCCTGAGCCGTGCCCCTTCTCCAAGCGTTAGCTCCCGATCAGCTTGCGCAAGCAGATCGAGGCAGACCCTAGCCACACGCTCAATGTCTCCGGGCCTCACGAGTATGCCGGAGACGTTGTGTTCGACAACCTCCGGTATTCCACCGACACTCATCGCCACCACCGGTAGCTTCAGAGTCATCGCCTCCAACAGAATCAATGGTATCCCTTCATGATACGATGTCATCACAAACAGATCAAGGCAATTTACAATATCCCATATATCATGACGAAATCCCAGAAATCGCACTTGATGTTCCAGTCCCAGGGACTTGGCCAATTGCTCGTACTCGGATTGTTTAGGACCGTCACCGACAAGGAGAAACACGGCATCCGACCTCCGCGACGCGATCACCTTTGCAGCTAGGAGAAATCGATCAAACCCCTTGACTGGCACCATCCGTCCGATTGCCCCAATCACGGGCTGACTGTCACCGATTCCCAATTCTCTCCGGACCACTCCTGCTGGTCGGGACGGAATCACGCGGGACATGTCCACGGCATTGTGTATCGTCACGATCTTCGCATAATCAAGACAACCACTACGCTGACGTCGGATATCATCGGAGACGGCGATAATGCGGTCAAATCTGCGGGAGATGCGACTATTTATATAGCCATACAGACGAGCTTTGAGACTCTTCAGTCCGCTCATATTCTCTTGGTTTCCGTGCACGGTCTGGACAAGATGGCCTATCTGACAGCGCCTTTTTAGCAGAACTCCCAGAAGGTTTTCTTTGTAGCGATGCGAATGCAGAATATCTATACTCTGTCCCGAAAGTTCTGCGCTTGCCATTTTTACGATTGTCCCAAACCGGTTCTTAGTTTCGTCGATTACCGTGACTTGGATGCCTGCCTGCTTGAGCAGATCGGCCAATTTCCCTTCATTCAGAACAATGACCGAGAGACTAAGCGATGGTTCCGTTCGCAGAGACAACAAAAGCGAATACGCCTGCACCTCGGCACCAGCCCACAAATCGCCGGAAACAAGGTGGCAGATGGCTATCTTTTGGTTGATTCCCATACCACGTATTTGTTTCCCGACAAATATTTGTACCAGGCCAACAGGATCGATAGGTTGACCATCGAAAAAAACAAAGGAATCTTAAACGGCGCAAATCGTTGTAGTCTCCGGATGAGATAACCGGCCAGAGCCAGCAGGTACACCAACGCCTGAGCCGCCAGTGTCAACTGGTAGAACCAACCGTGGTTCACCAGCGCCAAATTTGTGGCCACAGCGATAATGAGCGCGAATGGCACCAGCCAGCGACAGAGTTTATGGCTAATCATCTGAAAGGCATAACCACCATACTTGAATGGGTTCATAATCCCCTTGAAATGAAAAAGAACTTCAAGGCCATGAACCACCGTCCGCACCTTGCGTTCGAACTCCCTGGCCGAATCATTGACGACCCGATAGACGCCAAACGCCTCATGATCAACCACAGCACGATAACCATTCATTTTCGCAACGATCGGCATGTAGAAGTCGCTCGACATTTCATCGATCCAGGCGCTGCACAGGAGCTTTCGTACCGAGAAGAAGCAACCGCTAGCCCCCACGATTGAGTCAACTCGTTCCTCGAACGAACGAAGCTTCATCTCATATTTTACGTACGCTCCTTCTCCGGCCAACTCGCCCCCCGCTGTTTCGGTCCGGTCTTCTCCCGAGACACAGCCGACGCTCGGGTCCGCATAGCTTCGAACGATCTTGGACAGGGCGTCCCTCTCGAGAAATGTTGTGGCATCAGTAACAACCACAATCTCGCCGACGGCCACTTGAAGGCCCCGGTGCTGGGCAGAGTGCTTGCCTTCGCGCACCGACGCCGTCAACAGCGTTATATTACGATCGGCAAATGATTTGACTATCGTGTCTGTTGCGTCAGTAGAAGCGTCTGACACAACGAGGATTTCGAGCTTACTTTTAGGATAGTTCAGGCTCAGACTATTCTCTATCTTCTGCGCAATCCGCTTTTCCTCATTGTACGCGGTGATGATCACGCTTAACTGAGGAAAATAGTCCTTCTTGTTGACTGGTCTCGGTCGAACGACGGACAGAATCCACATTGTAACGAAATAGCCGACATAGGCCCACCAAACCAGTAGCAGAGAGCCCCAGAAAGATATGTAAAGAATAGTGACAATCGTCATATGGCCGGTCTTTTCCGCCACAGGCGTGGGATAGTAGTCGATTCTGCTCGCTTCCCAACTGCTGCCAGAACTACCATATCAACCCAGTACCCTTTGAATGTGGCAGGCAAAAAGGGACTCTGAGAAACCTCCGAATATCCCTAAACTGTTTCCCTGATGAACATTAGTTCGTCCTAATGCATATCGGTCACTCTGACGTGAAATATGAGCGCTTGCTACAGCCAATGCGCATCGATACCCAGTTTGTCGAACAAGTTGTTTGATCTCGTCATCATAATTGCCATTCGGGTAAGCCAGAGAGTCAACCTTGGTCCCCAGTCGCTCTTCTATCGCTCTTTTCGACTCCCGCAATTCTCGCTCCTGTTGCACGGGGCTGATCATCGTCAGTAACTCGTGACTGATACCATGTGAGCCAAACGTGATCCCCGCTGTTTTCATTTCTGCGATTTCATCCCAGTCGAGCATCACTCGTGCCCCCGACGTGGCGGGGATATTTTCGGGCGCACGATTGAACAGCATTTTCATCAGAGCTTCTCTCGCGTCTGGCGTCAATTGCTTCATCTCCGCGATGAGTTGATTCAACACGAGCGATAGCTGCGCCGCACCGGTCTCGCCGATGGATCTTATCAGCTTTCCGATAACCGCTGGAACCAGAACGCCGGCGTCATTCAGAAGTTCCCTAACAAACTGACCTTCGTCGGTTAGGCATTTAATCACGCGTTCTGGCCAGAAGATACTATTCGTGCCGATGAATTTGGTTGAAAGAAATATCGTTGCCGGGAGCTTGTATTTCTTGAGTACTGGGTAGGCGTAGACGTAATTATCTCTCCAGCCGTCATCAAATGTGATCACGACGGACTTAGATGGCAAAGAATTTTCTGAATCAAGACACCGAAGCAACTGGTCAAGCGAAATCACTTTGTAATTACTTGCGATATAGCGCATCTGTGCATCGAACATCTCCGGCGACACAAGAATCCCAGGCAAAGACCGACACCGTTCCCATTCCGGTCGTTCTCTGACATCTCTGTCGATGGGCAAGATTCGGTGATACATCAAAATGATGCATGAGCCGTATGGCTTCGAGCGACTTCTGACGCGCTCAATGACAGACAGGAGACCGGAATAATAGACGACGGTCGCCAGAGCCAATTTGACTGTTGTTCTGATCATGAGGATAGCAAACTCGAAACGGGCAAGCTGGATAATGCCTGTTTTTTCGCGATGGCATGTAACGCTATAGTAAGAGCAGCTATTATGTATAAATGCGGATAGTACAAGACTGTCAAGAAAAAACCATGGACGATAAAGCCAATCAGCGAACAGTCCAAGGCTAAGGAAAAATTCGTTAGCCACGGTTCGTTAAGATTTGCTTCGCGACAGATTCTTCGGGTTTCTTGGTTACGCCTAAATATCAGTATCAGTACCGCTACGACCACAACCAGCCCCCCGAGACCTAACTCCGATGCGGCCTGAAGAAATATGTTATGAACGACACTCGCTCCCCCCACTCCGGAAGGACGATACTTCGACAGCCAATTTGGCGAAAAATTGTTAATGCCGATTCCCGTCAGTGGATGATCTGCTAACATACTAAGACCAGCCTTCCACAAGGTGATCCGGGACGAAGCCGTGCCATCTTCCTCATAGTTCTGGGCGTTAAGAAATCGTTCTTTCCATGGGTCCGAGGCAATTGCCCAGAATCCTGCGAGGAAGGCTAAGACTAATGCAAGATTGACCAGTTTATTCCGGCTTCTTGCCCAGTACAGTGCGGTTGCGGCTGCCAATCCTAACGCCGCCCCACGCGAACTACTCCGAAGGAGAGCAATAACGAAAGTGGCAGTGAGTGCCCCGGAAACAATTTTGAGGATTCTCGATTTCACCGACAGAAAGAGGTAAAAAGCCAATGGCACCACAATTACCATCGCTATCCCGAAGTCGTTGCCATTTCCGAAAAAACCGCCAGAACCGGCACCTATCCCCTGCTGGATAAAGAAGGACTGATTGGAAGTCGAAGATAACCCTGCAGCGAAACTCCTTAACTGAAACTGCGCCAGCTTGAAGTTTAGGAGAAGAAAAAGCCAGATGAATACTTGTAACTTGGGTATTGTGTTCACCAAATTGATGATAAGGAAACTGATAACAAAATATTTGGCGAGATCGATGGTCGCATCAAGAGCCATCTGCATATTCATAGCAACGGCCATTGACACAAGGGAGATTCCGAGCCACGCCAGGAACAACACGTACATTTTGTCCGAGACGATCTTGATATCGTGCGAAGTAGCACGTCTGATCAGGAATATGATTAGCGTCGTCAGTACAATCAGTTTGCCAAACTGAAGATCTCGAAGACCGGGAAACATTGCCGAGAGTCGGGTGTATTCGAACACTATATACGCGAGCGCACCCAGATAGGGATTGTGTAACAGCATAACCGCAAGGAATATGATGCCCATAAGACCAAAGACGAGCGTTGGCCCGGCGAACAAGAGGCCGATACCGCAAGCCAAAGAGACGACCACCAGTGCGGCATACCATAAATGCCGCGACTCCACCAGTTGAGTCCGTTGTGTACCGGCCAGTCCAGAGTCATTTGCCACTGCTATCTGCGTTTTCCTCTTCGCCTAAATGTGTTGGCTTTATCTACATTGCGGTAATGTTTCCCCCCAGTTCGAGCAGCTTCCTACTGTCTGTGTCGAACGGGCAGCTCTAGACCGCGGGGACTGAGAAGCTCTCTTATGGGCAGTTCCTTTCCGAATATGGATTAACACTGCCGTCACGACGAGGGCTGCGAATCGAGTGTCGGTACCATACTGTTTCCACATAGCTATCATGCGCCCTACTTCGGCCAAAGTCAACAATATTTCACCGAGACGCTGACCGCTCCGTTACTGACAATCCCCCGAGAGGAAGTCATGAAGAATCTTCGGACATTTAGCCAATGCAGTTTCGGTACAATTCGGCATAACTCCTGATACTGCGCTCAATGCAAAACCTGTCCCTTACCGCAAACTTGGCCGCCGCGCCGAGAACCGAGGCCAACTCGCGATCGCGGATAAGCCGGAGTATTCCCTGTGCGAGAGCATCGGCACTTTGCGGGGGGATCAACAAACCTGTCTTGCCGTCTTCCACAATCTCAGCCGGTCCACCCGAGTTTGTCACCACTACAGGTTTTCCTAATCCCATGGCCTCGATAGTGGCTATGGACAGTCCTTCGGTGTTTGAGGACATGGCAAAGATATCACACTGCTTCAACAATTGCGAAACATCACTTCTGAAGCCCGTGAAGAAAACTCGCTCCTGAAGCCCCAGCGAAGCCCTGAGAACCAGCAGGTCGGCAAGCAGTTCTCCGCGTCCCTCTCCGGCGATCACAAAGTAAGTATCTTGAGCTATGTCAATAACTATTCGAGCGGCATTTAGCAAGTACTCGTACCCCTTGGCCTTTCGGATATTTCCAACTGAGCTGACAAGAGTGGCTGTTAGGGGAATGCCAAATTCAGAGCGCAACGCGTTAGACCGGGTTGCCCGGTCCAATAATTCAAAATCGATACCATTGTAGATTCTAGTTACCTGGTCAGGTCGAAATGACCAACCTTGAAACAGCTCATTCTTAAGGTGATCCGAGACTACCACAACGCTCTTTGCTTGTCGTTTGATCACCGCCATCTTCAGCCAGTTCTTTGGACTTCTGGTGCTCCAAGTGCCCACCATCCCGTGAAAGGTTACAACAACCGGAATACGAGTGAACAATCCGGCTAAGCACGCATAAAAATTGGCGTCAGGCAGGTGAGAATGAATCAGGTCAACTCTTCGGGTGCGAACGATGCGCATGATCTCTCGAAGAAAACTCCAGTCAAAGGCGCCGCTACTCTTGACTACAAGGGGAGTGATTCCGGCAGCCTTCATGCTATCGTAAAGCCAGCCGATGCCAGTCAGCAAAACTATCGATTCAAACTCCATTGGATCGAGCCATCCCACGACATTCAACAATACTGTTTCTGCGCCTCCGGGCCCGGTCGTCTCAATCATATGTAGAATCACCGACTTACGATTCTGCATTCTGCACCAATCCAAAGTAGTTCATCATACTTCATTCAATATGGCTATAATTATGTCGATATCGTTCTGACGAACATAGGCATGAGTCGGCAGAGTGAAGAGTCTTGCCACTATCTGTCTTCCACCGGGATAGTCACCTTTGAGTGAGGCCAATTGCGGTTCGATTCCCCGGATCTCGCGAATGATCGCCGGATACATGGTCACTGCGGTGAAACCCCCCTTCCGCAAAAAGCGCACCGCACGATCGCGCATGGCCTGGTCGGCGGCGAGCACCGGCAGACGCAGATAGATCGTACCTGTAGCCGCTTGTGAGCCAGGGATCTCAAACTTGCCGAGCGGACGAACCCCTTCCGCGATCTTCAAAGCGCAGGCCGATCTCTGCGAGTTCAACATGTTGAGTCTGTCGATCAGCAATCCGCCAGCACATTGTTGCAGGCGGCCGAGTTTCGCCACCGAAAAGTGGTCGTCATATATCGTCTCTCCCAGTCCAAGGAACGGTAGCATATTTGGAAACCAGTAACACCGCGGCCGGAGAAACATTGAGTGGAGGAAGAACTTCAAGACTGTTACCACTTCCGAGATGATCCCCGGCGTGGGCAGTGATTCGATTGCCTCTTCTATGTATCTCCCCAGATCGTCGTTATCGGTCACGAGAACACCTCCAGCGCAGGTGGATAGGTTTTTACCCCGGTCGAGACTATAGAAGCCGGCATCACCAAGCGTTCCGGCCGCGCGGCCATTTACTATTGTGCCGAGTGCCTGGGCAGCATCATCGATCAGAAACACCGACTCTTCCTTCGTGATGGCACGCAGTTTGCTCCAGTCACTTACGATCCCGAACAAATTACTGGCGATCACAGCCAGAACATGATTAAAATCAATCTTGCGCAGTTTGTTATAGTCGTAGTCCATAGTCATCGGGTCGATATCCACCAAACGAATCTTGAGGCCAGCCCTAACAATTGATGCTGCCACCGAATAGCAGGTCCAGGACGGAATAACGACCTCATTCTTTTCCGGGCGGGCCAACCGTGAAACTTCCCGTAGCATAACCAACAGCGCTGTGCGGCCGGAATTAAGCAACCACACATGCTTGCTACCGGTAAGACGCTTTAGCTTTCGAGTGAACGGCTCATCGAGTTTCTCTAAACCAACACGTAGAGCGATAATTTTGGCAATATCTTTGATGCTAATGGGCGTTCCTGAGGGAGGCATCAGATAAAACATACGCACCTGCCGACTACGGGAAATTCCTGATCACACGCGGGCCGAGAACATTGGCGACAGAAAGTGGCAGCTTTTGCCAGATCTTAATAAGCAATTGATATTTCGAATCAGCCGGGTTGAGTGTCGGAAGTTCTTTGAGCTTAAGCAATGAATATTGCCAATGTAATTGTTGCGGAAGTGCGCCCCACTGTTTCTTGAAATTGTAGGCGCCGCTATCAATTGACGAGCGCCCGAAATCAAGATATTTGAATCCGGTGGCGGAACCATCTTCGATCACCGCCCAATAGAGCGCATGATTCGGGCAAAACTCTAACATGTGACGATATGCCGATGCCGAAGGTACATAGAGTGAATCTTTGAACGCCAACACCAAGCCCGCGGCAATGACCGCGCCTCCCCTACGCACGAGAACGAAGCGAGCGGTTTCGCGAAATTCACCTAGTATTCGCGCAAAAAAGCCCTTTCCCCAGACCGGTGTGCCAAGATCCCGCATGTTGTGAGCAAACACTCGATAAAATTCGTCTAACTTCTCCAGTCCGCCAAATTCTGTCGTCAGTCCTGATTTTTGCGATTTGCGGATTTGGTTGCGAAGTTTGGAGTTGAATCCATTCCAGATGGTTACTGCGTTAGATTCAAGCGGCAAGTGAAACGTCACCTTATCCCGTCGTACAGACAATCCAAGTTCCTGCACCCATAATGAGCGAAATTCGATAAACTGAGCACCTTCTCGCACGGCAAGACTCATAGCTGCGTCCAACAAAGACTGTTCGGTCGGCAGGTCGTCTGCCAGAATGCCCCCGTAGTCAATCCAGGGCAAACTGACGAGATACTTGGAACGCCACCAGGTCGTGATTAGAAACAACGGAAGCACGCCCGTCAGCTTTCCATTTTCTTGCGCTATGAAGTACTTGGGAACGTGTCCGAGCCCGCGCCAAATTACCTCGCGCCAACCAATCTGATGAGCGATGGTGGCTCGTGGGGACCGGGTAACATAATCAGACCACCGACTCCGGAAATCGGAGGTATATTTTGAAACCGATACCATTAGAGATCACATTGCCGTCGCGGCGTTTGCCCTGGTCGAATCATTGTTGTACTCCGAGGTTTTTTACTGCGGCAGGTGGTATCGTATCTGACACTGGTCCCCAAATCTGCAATTCTGTTAGCCAATTGATACCGGGATACGTTGCTGGTCCCATGTTGGCTGGCTGATAGATTCGTAACCGCTGCGTACTCACAGTCGAGAAAGTGGTAAAAGCGAGACTGTCGGTCGCCGTCGGAATGTTCACCGTAACAATATCGGTATAGGCGCTGCCGTTCCAGCTCTGAATTCGGTATTGCCGAGAAACCATCCAGGCGGATTGGAAACTGTTCCAAGCCCAGTAGATTCGAACTCCGTTGACCGGTCGCACTGCCCCAAAATCAATTTCTACCCAGTGCGGAACTGTAGTGCCATCGTCCGATGCCCACGTTGTTGCGGTGGTGTTACGAGGCAAAATAACACCGTCGGCAATCGGGGTTACAGTATATCCCGAATATGTTCCACTCACAGCCGCGGTTCGCCCCAACGCATAGTTCACAGTGTCGGCAGAGGGGGGCGACGTGGTGAAGGTGAAATCTGAACCAACTGCCTCATTGGCGGCAGCATCTCGTGATCTGACGCGATAATGATAAATTGTCCCAGCGCTTAGTCCGGTCAGAGACTGACTGTGGGATGTTAGGTATGCAGGGTCCAAAGTAGTAGAAGAACCATAACTGACCGTTAGTCCATAATTTACTTGCGAGGTCGCTAGTTCGTTAGTAGTCCACGTAACGGTGGCACTACTTGCCGCGATGCTCGTCGCCTGAACCACACTTATGACCGGCTTCGTGGTATCAGCCGGAACGTCATTATCTAGGATCATTCCCGTCGCCGTTGGCTGAGCGATACGACCGATGGTCGCGTTAGTCAATGTGATCGTCATCGTCTCGGTCGGCTCAACTATGGCGTCGTCGATAGTTTGAATAACAATTGTGCCGGTAACTGATCCAGCCGGAATCGCTATTTGACCATTGACAACCGCTGTATAATCTCCGGGCGCAATAGCGGTACCATTCGCAGTGCTATATTTGATGACACAGGGGGAAGCCAAGGTTGTCCCGATAGTTATGGGGAAGACGAGGTTGACTCCTTCGATAACCGCAGGTGCGTCGCCGACGCGGATGGAAGAATCCTGCGCACCCGACGTGCCTAGTGCTCCGAGATATGTCGGATACGCTCCACCCTTACCACCTGATAAAGCCGGAGAACCGGCCTGCAAATGATAGTTGTGATTTGCCCCATCGACAAACAGCGGATTGGCAATGGTTGAGTGAGCATCTTTTCCGGTAACTTCAGCTATATTGTTGGCTTGCCACTCAGCAAGGGTGTAATAAGTTCCTGAACTGTGACTTTGATAATTGTTATCAGCGTTTGGATACCAGAACAGATCATCCGACGAGGTACGGCCATAAAACAAGTTGTAGTCAGTGTAAAGGGAAGCCACGGGCAGACCCGACTCAATCGGCTTTATTGACGTGGTTGGTTGGTGATCCCAGATGATATTATTGAAGAAATTGGAACTATTACCAGCAACCGATCTTCCAGTTTGATAACCAAATCCTGTCTTGTACATGTCGATGGTGTTGTTATACACCCAAACACGGGTATTGTTATATCCCAAATTAGATAAATCATTTTGGACAATCGCCCCAAATTGACTGTAACTATCACTACCGGTTCCAGCCCCTATATTGTAGATGATGTTATTCCTCACTACTACACTGTCGGTACTACCCCCAGACGCTGGCCCCAAATCAATTCCAACTACCCCTGCGCCGTTTATGATGTTATTCTCCATCATAATGACATACATCGGGGAATCTTTTCTCTTGAGTTTTAAGCCAACCCCTAAAACATCTTGGATATAGTTATCGTGAATCCAGGCAGTATCTCCATCATATAGCACTACACCATCATAGTTATTCTGACTCCCACCTGCGAATAACGCCCCAGTTCTGTAAATCTCACAGTGTGACACCTCTATCCCGTCACCAACGGTCTCTCCCCATGCCCCCGATATAATTCCCCCACAATTACCAAAATTATTTGGACTTATCATATATACTGAATCTACACGACAGTATTTTATCGTCAAATGACCAGCATCCACTACAACACCACCACAATTACTAATCCGAAAATCAAGAGAATCAAGGGTGATATAAGGATAGTCTATGTAGGCAGTTATGGAACCCGTGCCATCCTGATTGTCCGAACCCCCGTATTTACCACGTAGAATGGGTCGGCAACCGTTCCCCTTGTAGACTATCGGATGTCCAGCAGTTCCACCGTGGGTGGGTCTAAGAACACAGTAATAAGTAATACCGTAAAATGTACGGGTTTGCCCCTCATGGTAGTACGTCCCATCGCTAATCAAAACCGTATCATTAGCAACTACCGTCGTATCTGCCCTATAAATTGTTTTCCAAGCGTTGGCGAGAGAATGGCCATCGAGTGCATCGTTGCCGTCAGGCTTGACGTAATGTTTAGCGGCCATCGTTGTTCCATCCATTAAAAGTGCGCTAAGAAGCAAACAGGGAATCGCAAAGGACCACATGATTATAATAGGTTTCGGCTTATTCATTGCATCTCCCTCAGAGATATTACAATTCGTATCATTCGACAAACCAACTGCAACGGCGGAGACAAAAATCGATTTGCATATTATGTCTCCCATAATACAGTTATAGACTTCATAATAGCAATTTGAGTGCCGCGCTCCAACCAAAATCAATGCCCGTAAGTACTTGATTGACAGGCACTCAAAGAACGCGGAATCTGGTTCCTCCCCGCTTACCGAAAGGAACTGTATAATATTCGCTCAGACTGATCATGTTTTGGCTTCGATCAGCTACCGGGCGTTCAGAAACCCAGCGGAACCTTGGAAATCACCCAACGAAACTTGCCGTTCGCAGTGCGCGCAATCGAATCGACGATTTCAACGGTAACACTCACTTCCGGACCAAAAACTTGCCTCAGCGAATCAATGATAATGGCCTCTTCACGTTCGTTGTAGCTGGGCCGGGGCACGACGCGCATCATTACGTGATAGAGATCCTCCTGCACAATTTGCGATTCTTCGACACTGAGCAGATGGTGAGTAACCGCATTCAGAATCGAAGACGATATATATCGTCCGTCGGGCGTCACGGTAATGTCTTCATCCTTGGTCGTAACCCCGCTCATAAGCGGCAATACTCGTCCGCATCGACAAGGATTTGACTCCAGTGAAGTGACATCATTTGTCTCGTAGCGAATGAGCGGCATCGCGTAATTATGCAGACCAGTGGCGATAATTCTTCCGAGTCGCTTGCCACTGCTCGTGAATTGCTTTCCACCGACGATCTCAACGAGGCCAAAGTCGGTATTGACGTGTTTTCCGCAGTGCTCTTCGCACTCGGTTGCAAATACGACCCGTTCCGCCATTCCGTAGAAGTCGAATACTTTGCAGGCAAAGGCCCTCTCAATCGCCTCGCGCTGAGTTTTGAAAAGCGTCTCAGAAGAAGTCAATACCACCTGGAGCGGAAAGGTCTCGCCCCGCTGGTTTAGATACCCCGCCAGAATTGACATCGTGGAGGGATACCCCTCGATTGCACGGGGCTTGAATTTGCTAAGCTTCTCGAGGTAATGCGGCACATTGACCGGCGACAAATGAAACGAGGAGCAAAAGAGGTGATTCAGAATCCAGTTGTGGCGCCAAAACGGGGGCTTAGTTCGCCTTAGCGGTACCACCTGCCGACCCAAGAAGAAGGCTATTCTGTCGCCCGGATTCAAGCCCGCCATGCGCTTTTGTCTCCAGTCAACCACCGTCTTTACAAGGCACACCTGCCTGTCCCACATTAGCCGTAAAGGAGACCCGGTCGTTCCGGACGTGTGACCGATGATTCGATCGAATCGGCCGGTGTTTCGCGCCACCAAATCATCGCGATTTTCCATCACCTGTTTGCGCGTCAGCACCGGTAGCTTGGGCAGATCCGCCAGCGTCCTGATGTCATCAGGAGTAATCCGCGCAGCCTGCATCACGCCATTGTAGTACGGGACATTTTCATAGCAGTGCTTGATAAGAATAGTCAGATGCTCATCCTGATACTCTCGCATCTCTTCAGGGGAATACCATGAGTGTTTCTCGAATTCTTCCAGCAACTGACGCAGTTTTCTGCCATATTCTCGCCGGTATAGTTTCATACCATACAGCGTCATCCCGATGTTTTGGATCAGGGCGGGACTACGTGAGTACACTTTGTCCAGAACACTACTCACTGTTTCGTTTCCTGCGATTTCTAATCATTCTCGCGAAGTTGTCAATGAGACGTCTTCCATCGTACTTATGCAAGTGCCTCAAGTAGTACCAATAAACCTCTCGTCTGAAGCGAGCGGTGTTTTTCTTTAGCTCCTGAGAGT
Organism: uncultured bacterium; assembly: GCA_903930455.1. Taxonomy (GTDB): domain Bacteria; phylum Zixibacteria; class MSB-5A5; order CAIYYT01; family CAIYYT01; genus CAIYYT01. The sequence continues at coordinate 64,157 of CAIYYT010000002.1, forward strand.
AGATCGGTTGGGTGTACGCAGGACTACCAATTTTTTGGCTCAGTCTGAGCACTTCTCCGATCAGTTCTTCCCCGGCCACACTATCCAATACTATCGGCTGCAGATCATCATTTATGAATACGGGTATAATATCATAATCGATGCGGTTCGTACCAGAGAAGCGACATCGTAATATCATACTCTTACGCAAACGTGGCTGCCACATATCGAACACGAAATTTCCCAGACTATAGGCAATAACGCCGCGACCATACTTCTCCACCCCTTGGAGTATATGAGGGTGGTGCCCTAAGACTACTGCGCAGCCACAATCGATAATCTGCCTACCTAGCCTAACCTGATCAAGCGATGGATAATCGATGAACTCATCTCCCCAATGCACGGAGACAACCATATAGTCAACCATATTTCGATACTGCTCTATATCCTGTTTGATCCTGTCCAAACTACCTGCAACGTCGCATCGTGAAACTATCTGATACTGCTCCGGTCGAAAATTATACGCGAGAAACCCGAATTTGCGCCCTTTGATCTCAAGTTTATGAAAATTCTCAACGCCGATTTCTGAGAGCTCAACCCCCGTAAATCCAATTCCATTCTGTCGCAGATGTAAGATGGTCTCAATGAGCGGTTGCTGTCCGTGCTGCATAATGTGATTGTTGGCCAGCGACACAACATCAAATTGCGCCGCCACTAATCCTTGCACCGCCTCGGGTTGACCTCTGAGTTGGACCCGATCAAAAGGGTCATGCCGGCTGTCAAACCGCGAGAGCACCGTTTCAAGATTACCAAAAAGAATATCTCCGGCTCGCAACTCCTCAAGGCAGCGGGCGAACGGAAATAAGGGACCGCATTTCTCGATCTTGGAAGCCACGCCAATACCGTAGGAAACCGCAAGGTCCCCCAGCATGATGTCGCCAACAGCCAGAAGTGTAATTGTCTCGGAGGAACTCATGAGAAGTGATTAACTACTTCTAACATTTTTCGTTGTACTTTTGGCATTTTGAGTCCAGATAGCTTGGGTTAGAGCTTCCGTTCTTGCAAAATAGAAGATCAGATAGAGTACCACTAAATGGAAGAAATATCTGAAATTCTTGTACTGCAGAATTCGGTACAAAGCAGTAGCAACCGGCACCCACAAGAACAGGGCCGGAATCACCGTGGGGTTGAGAGTTCCCACCTCAACAAAGTACACAGCGAATACCGTCGCAAGCGCACTCAGAAGAAAGAGAACATGCATGATCATCGGTTTGTCTAGTCGAGTACCTATTCCCAACTTGAAACCTCCAATTGCGTGCCACTTCTTTTGACGATAAAACTGTCTTAACGTCTCTGGAACTCCCAAGTTAATGACGCGAACATCTGGGTTCTCGATGATAATGAAACCCGCGAGGTTTATCTTCAGGCCAATATCAGAATCCTCATCTGTCACTAGTTCATCATCAAATCCCTCGATCGATTCAAAAACCTGTCTTTTCACAACAAGATTTGCTGAGTTAAGATAGTGAACAGCTGTTTGATGGCGCACGCGAGACGATTGCCACGCCCGGACCATCCAGTTGGCATCAAGGGGTGGATCACACGTTGACCCGGTCGCACCTACATTATCGTCTCCCAACGTTGTTTCTACCGACTGTCTCCAGTCCTTGCACAACAGACAGTCACTATCAATGAACGCAAAGATATCTCCTTTAGCGGCATTAGCGCCGCGATTTCGCAAAGCTCCAATAGTGATGTCAGGATATTGAAGTATCCTCACACTTGGATAACCTCGTACAATAGATAGGGTAGTATCAGTCGAACCGTTATCGACGACAATGATCTCGTCTTCGGGCGCCATCTCACTACAAATGTGACCTAAACAGCCCTTGATATATTTTTCACCATTAAGAACCGGTATTATAAAACTTATCGTAATTCTACTTGGGTCGAGATTCATCGAATATGCTATCCTTGCCACGCCTTCACGTTATTCAAAATACTAACACTCATTCTCAGCTACGGTGTAGCGCGATATGTGACCTCGGGAGGTTAATCCCCCCTTGATTCTGCCGGACTCAGGTGCCACTTGAGAACACGCAACAGGTTCAAGGAAAACTCTAACAGCGCCAATGATCTGTTTCTGCGTCGCAGAAAGCGACGATGTGGCTGACATTCTAAAAATGGACTCCAGCAAACAAACTTCCCCTGTCGTAAAACTTCCACAATCCCGTCATTGCTACAGCTTACACCACTGAGCTTCAGTCCCATATTGGCATACCCTTTTTGCCGATGAAAACCAAGGTCGAAAGAGACATAGATTTTCGGGTTGGTCTTGCGAAAAGAGCAGAACCGGTTAACAGATTTCATCTGAGGAAGATACAGACTGTCCACGGCTCGATTCCAGATTTCCGCGCCATCAAGCTTCTCGATCCAAACATCCCTGAACATACACTCTTCGGATTTCGAAGGATGGGACAAAACCGCCACCCCTCCATAAGCGTGGATATAGTCGCTGACACAGCCCGGATTTGTATCTTTTGTCATCGAATTGATCCCTATTCCCATGATATGAATTTCTCCGTCACAGGAGTACTCGAGGCCAGGAATAAACTTAAACTCTTCGTCGGATAGCTTCGCACATTGCTCCAGTAGAGTTTCAAATTGAGCCGGCGTAACGTCTTGAAAATGATCAGTCAGACAGACGAAATGAAATCCATGATCTTGGAAGAAGATCTTCAGCTCGGAAAGCGTATGAACACCATCGTGGGACAATTGCGTGTGAACATGAACCGCACCCTTCAAGCTTCTCTTGTCGTTTGTCACCGGCGTCCTTTCAGTTTCCCAATTACCGAGGCCAGATAGTCCCTCAATTCTCTTCGGGCCGGCCCCAAGTCATCAACGTGCAACATTTCGTTCTTTGATGAACTCCAAGTTTCCTTAACGAAGTCCACTAGAACGCCGATTCGCCCGGGATAGTCACGCGATAGCGACAGCGTCTTCCGTCGGTGCAACCATATAATGAGTAGATGATCGACGTCGCCCAGGTACCAGCGCGACTGAAGACCGATAGGATAAGTTTCGGGAAACACTGGCGAAACCTTCTGACTGACTTGATAGAGCCAGTACGGGAAATCCATCCCACAATCAATGGCAAGTTGTAGCGATCCCCAAAATCGACCGTTAATCTCCATCAGTTTGGGCGTGTTGTCGCGTGCGTCCAGTTTGAACTCGACCATTGCCACGCCGGTCCAATTCAAGGCTTTCAGCAGTTTGCAACTATACGTGGATAGACGGTCATCAAGTTGAGCTGATTCTCTAAGCACGCTCACACCACCTGACGGCGGCTTTTCTCTCAATCGACGATGGGCAAACAATGCTAACGGTTCGCCGCGAAGACACAGAGCAAACAGGCCGCATCCAGATCCTTCGATCCGCTCCTGAACAATCGGAGCCGGCATGTTGGCATGACTCTCGGCGAATTTCGCAATCAGTTCATCCCGGGAATTAGCATATTGGACATGACCATTAGCAAACGAGTTCCCGATTCGCATTCGCGACCGGCGAGCCTTGAGCACAACAGGATACTGCAGGTTGACAGCGACGGTTTCAAGTTGCGCAGTGTCGTTCGGGAACAACGTGGCAGGTACGGGAATGCCGAGAGACTGAGCCAGCTTGATGAGTTCTGCTTTGTCCGAAGCAAGCGAATAAGCGTCGCCATCCGGTAGAGCAACAGAAAGTAACGGACGCAGTTGTTCAATAATCTCCGCGGTTAGAGTACAGGCAAGATCAGTCATTGGAATAAGCAGCTTGTAACTATGCCTCTTGACGTGCTCTAACAAAGCTTGCTGAAATCCGATCGGATCCGACACCGGTGAAGGGTACACAAACTGGCCAGAGCAAAACTTTGAACAGGCAGCGAGGCTCTTGTCTCGCCGCTCGCCCACAATCACTTGTAGTCCCTTTCGACCCAGTGAGCGAACAACGGCTACGGTGGCTCGTTGATCGCCGTCGGTTACCAGCACATCCATAAAAGACAAGTTGCCTTTGTTCATAACATCCAGATTGGCATCGGAGAAACTACTTCCATTTTCCTCGACGTTTCCATGATCATTATGTTACTTCTTGTAGATAAACAAGAATGAATGACAGAAGAACCCCTTGCCCTCCAACGCCGTTAGCCATCGTAAAAGAGTACAATGGAACCATTTCCTAGTTCCGAAGGGCAATTCATGAATTTTGCTACTAAGATGCTTGACAATTTCAATTTTGTTCAGCTTAACAAAATCTACGGGATGGCGGTAATTGGGCCAGGGATGATACTCACTCTCCTGCGAATAGCCGGCGTTTTTTAACATATCTCGGTACCCTGATAACGAGTGGGTATGCATGAAATAATCCTTGCCGGTTCGCAATTTGAAATAGGATTGTGCCATCCATCGCGGCATAAGGCTGGTAAATCGAATGAAGCTGTGGTCATCCGCCTGTCCAAGAAAATAGCGCAGGCTAAATCTGTTCTCAATCCCAATGTAGATTAGTCCTCCGGACACCAAAACCCTGTAAGCTTCCCTTAACGCTTGCATCTGAATATCCATTGGAGTTCTTTTCGTGTCATCGCCACCGAGCCACTCTAACACACCATTAAAAATGACAATATCAAAAGACTCTGAAGGATATGGAAGAGCCATAGCCGACGCGAGGGCCGTACTAATGTTAAACAAGCCACACTCTTCTGCTCTCAATTGAACAAATTTTACACGTTCAATGGTTGCATCAATCGCAGTAACATGTTTGATATTCCGGGCAATGGGTATTGTATTTGTGCCCCATCCACAGCCAACATCCAGTACTTTGGTATTCGTATCCAAGGGTAGGAGGTTAATCCATTTTGCGCGATTTTCGTCCAGTGCATAGTCCTGTATCCAAGGATCATCTATGACAACAGAGATTGCGTTCCGATACCCGGAGGTCTTGGCCAGTTCAATTAGCCTTGTCATTCGCTCCCGATCGATCTCGCCATAGTAATTATCAATATTGTAGAAAACAGGAATGCTTTCAATCAACGGGAAACTAACAGAACATGATGTGCAGCGAAGCGATTTCCCTAAGTCTTGAATTGATCCTCGACAGACAGGACAACTATATATTTGAGAAGTCATATGTAGCCTTTCTTTGAACGTTGATCGACGGTTCCGACATCAATCTCTTGCCCATATCTCCCACGTATTCCTTAATTTCAAAACAGTCAGGACTTCCGATCATTGACCTTATTTATGGACGCTGGTCACATAGTACTTCTCGATCGTTTCGCGAGCCACTTCTTCCAGCCCAAGCATGAGCTTGCACTCTTCAATCTGGACCTCGTCGCGAGCAACGATCCCAATGTAATGCAGGCGAAGATTATTCCCCAAAGCATTCATGTGTCGTTCCACTTGCCTTATATCGGTCATTCTTGGCAAGCCGACAGTCGCCAGCGATATCGCACGCAAGGTCGTTGTTGTCAATTGGAAGGCGAAAATAAATAAAAACATGAATTGCAGGTCGTTGTTACAATAACAAAAAATATACACAAGATCTGTTGAGACCGATCGTTAAAATCAGGCGCCCCTTCTGAACAGCGACTTGATGGCTCGGCGGCTATCCAAAAGTCCCTTAGTCAGGCGGCCCGGAAGCTTGGCCAGCAAAGAGAAAGAGAGAGGAGCATTCTCTACATCTGATAGTTCTTTGCGGGCATCCCTAGCATTGCCCCTCAGAAGCAGCCTTCCTATCCAGAGGAGTTGTTCTTCTCTGAGCCGCTGCCGGTATAATGCATCGTGCTCTCGCAAAAATTCCGGGTCGGCGCCCCAGACTCTCCGCAAAATACGGATTCTCGAAGAAGCAACGTCAGACAGATCGAGGTCAATGAGTTGCTGTCCTGAGTGATGATACACCAAGGCAGTTTCGCAATGCAGATAGACGCCTATGCCTGCGCGCGCCAGTCGAGCGCTACACTCCCATTCCTCGGCAGTCGGCGTATCCTCTGCGAACCGCAGATTGTCACCGGCTTCCAGCCGCCTCACAATCAGAGTGTTAACGGAGACATAACTAGTATAACACTGCGACCGATAGAGATTGTCTCCTTCAAAGCACATACAGTCTTGCATCCCACTTGGAAGCGCTATGAACGACGAAACCGGCCTCGATGCCCCCATGATCTCGTGCCAGTCTAATTCCGGGCCATCGTGAGGCTTCAGTGCAAAATGACGGATAGAGCCATCTCTGAAACGGCTGGCATAATTCGTGAAACAGAACAACAGTTCGGGCCGAGCTGCCATAAAAGACCGTAGGAGCAAGAGATGTCCGGGCATCCATTCGTCGTCCGAATCAAGAAATGCCACCAGAGATCGGCTGGCCTCACGAACGCCTCGATTTCGCGCTGCGCCAGCCCCTTGATTTGTCGTTCGTATGTATTTCACTCGCTGACCATACTTGGCAATCACTTCAGGGGTATTATCGGTGGAGCCATCATCAACAACGATAAGCTCGTCGTCGGGCTCGTTCTGTGATAAAACCGAATCTATGGCTCTGGAAACCAGCGGCGCACGAGTGCGGGTGGGGATAATGGTTGAAATCGCAGTTGGCCTCACAACTCCTGTCACTTCTTTCCCAAACAAGCTACTTGCCGGATGAAGCGCCCGTTCTTGAATGCCAGGCGGTCCAAACTGGTCGGTAAAACTCCATGAATCTTCTCGCCGCCTCGCGGTTGCCCAGTGCATTCGGATGTGAATCACGGGGATTATCGTTCCGATATTTCGCCTTGAGAACATTGTTCTGATCCGCGAGAACGTCAAACAGATCGAAAATCACAAAATTGTGCAAACGGCTCTCCTTATAGTACGCTGTCAGGAACTCATCCTTCAGCCAGCTATTAAATGCACTCGCGCGTCCGGCGTTCTCAGGAGTAGTCTCCAGGGGAACGAGAGGAGGAATAGTCATATAGATGAACAGCGTGCTCGGATACTTTTGTATTTCCCCGGCAAGACCGGCAAAAACCGCCTGGTAGTTCGCCATCGTTCTCTTTGTGGAAGACGGGTCACCGGGTCCGGAATCATCGGCGTCAATATTGCTATTCGGATAGCATGATTTGAACATGACGATATCATTTGTACGACCATCAGCGTAATACACATCGGGGTGATTTTGGAATTGAAGAATTCCCTTCATATCGATCTGAAACTTCGGCAGCCAGTTGCACATATCCGTATATTGGCCTATTGAATCGCCATAAGTCATCCCCTTCACAGCAACGCCCACTTGCCGAAGACTGTCACGCAGATTCCCCTCCTCCAGAATCCCCTCCCCAACCGAGTGGTGCAGAAACACCATCCGGTGAGCGCAGTTCTTTTCGGCAATGTCTGTGAGGGCCGCAATCGTCTTCTCTGATTCTCGCACAGTACTCTGTAGACGATTGACCTGGCGTTTCAATTGCCAGAAGTGATAGGCGAAAAATAGCCCCACAATCGAAAATACTAGTACAATAGCGAAAATCTTATTCATTGTCTGCTATTTCAATTCCTGGCAATTGCGGTGTTCATGTCGTGGCATAACCTCTTAGTTCAAAATACGGTTTCGCAGCCCCAAGGCAACAAACAATTTTTCTTCGCACAATCTTTGTAGGGAGTCCTTGTCAATAGTTGTGTTAATGGATTTTTCAAGCAGCGCACCTTTCGGCTGTTGGTTTCTTCGGTCTGACTTCCAAGCCGTCTTCGAACTTCACTCCTTCAATTACTTTGATCACTAAGTGCGGGGCGTTAAGCCGCAGCCAGTTAGCTTGTGCCCGCCGTGGTGACGGGAAGACAGGTACAGAGCCAAGCGGGGCAATTTGATCCGCCAATGGGCAGACTGTTGCATCAAGTCAAGATTCCCGTCCTTTCTCGCCGCATTGTGCATCCGCCAGAGCCACAGCTTCGCTTTCGGATGAAGCCGCTTCGGAAAGTGCGCCAAGACGTTACGCGTCTTATGCACGCTGCAGTGTTATTGTCTGGCTTGCGGATGGACCTCATTGGTGGCGCTCAACAAGCTTTACGCTCCTTCACCGCATAAGAGCTCCGGGTCGGATAAGCCCTTGGCCTTCGGACCGCGTAAAACCTTGGCCATACTTTCCGTCGGCTCCCGATAACCCTTAACAAGCGCTAGCAGCTCCTTGACCCATTCTCATTGACTTCTAATACAATCAGAAGGGCTGTTTTATCCTCCTACAATCCCGCCTTGGGATAGACCCCTTACACCAGAGATAAGCATAGCCGTGCTCATCAAGAGACTGCTCGCGTCACTGCTCATACTCTTCTTCCCACTGAGAATTCAACCGCGTCACCGTCGCCAGTGACAAGCACGCTTCGCCCCCCCAGCAAACCGCGTAAGGCCGGTTCAAAGTCGCTAGTTGTCAGGTCTTGGACATAGAGTTCTAGAATCAGCTCTTTGATCCGATCCAAACACCGCTTGCAGGAACGGAGCACTTGGGATGCAAACCGCTCAGCTGTCTCCCGCACCCTAGGGCGCGAATCGGCAAGGTCCAGCTTCCTACCGTCACTCGTCGTTCTTGACCGTAACCGTTCCAATAACCACGAAACTCCTCGCTATCACGCGCTGAACCTGTCGAAATCCGTTCGTGACGTTTACGGCCCAGAAACTCCTCGACTTCCACCTCCAGCGCCTCCCGAAGCATCCACAACACTCCCTGGCTGGCTATCTAGTCCAAGTCCCCGGGTAATTTATCGATTCAATCTCACTTCGTTTACCCCTGTCGTCGGATTCAACTTCTCATACTTTGACATCGGCGTACCCTTTCTTCCGTTCCGTTTTCAACGGGACCGTTTGGCTTCCAAATTGTACCGAAAAACTACGCTATTTTGTTGCCTTTTACGCAGGTTTCAAAATTAACTCGGCATTCGTCAACCTCGGCGTTGGTGTGGCACTTCAGGGATATTCGTGCGCCAACAAATTTTGGGCAGACGAATATGGAATCATCTACATAATGGCCGCTGGTCACAATCTTCCGGGAGCAATTGAGTTATTTTAGATGCTCGTTTCACTCGGCGCAGCACCCAGATACCCAGGCCCGCATTGACGGGGAAAAACAGCTGATCTCTTCCAAGTACCAGGAAGTCACCAAACGCCCCAAAAACGAGGCGCGAATCTCCAAACCGAAGCACGCATCCCCAAGTCAGCACCTTAGAAAAAGTCCCAAGAACGCTTCGTTCCTAGATTCTTTGTCCTGCAATTCGTTGCGCATTCCTCGCACAAATCCAAAAATTTTTGTTGACAGCTCTTGGTGTCATTCTATAACTTGTGATGTAGTAAAAGAGGACAACAATATATAGATGCTGCTGTCCATACCATTTTGTCTACTTGAGTTTTGGCGGTTGTTGCCGACAGTGTTCACAGGTATCCAGTGTCTGTACAGGTGATGTAATTTCCCTGACGGACAAAATGATGCCTCGTTGATGCGCTCTTATGATCGTGTAAGGGTGTTCAATTGTAACAAGTTGCCGAAGTCTACTTCACTTTTTTAGAGAGACAGCTAGACTGACGCGGGATCTTTGGCTTATGGGCGCGACTGGAAATCTGTTGAAATACATAGGGATCGAATTGGATTCGAAACTTGCAGAGTACGGATACGAATATACTTCGGCTAGTTGCCACCAACCTCAATCAATTTTCTCGGCTCTTCTGGCTGGTGAAGTTTCATGCATATTTCAAAATTCATACAGGAAAAGTGGCATTCAGAATCTGGTGAGTCTCTCGACAGCACGTAACTCTATGCCGCCCATCACCCGCAAATTTAGTCTTTTTCGGCACACTTTTCGAATGCTCTCGAGGTAGGAGACCATGTTCTACAGAACCCAAAATCTCATTTGGAGGAGTAATGAAAATCGACTATTCTTTGCACAACTCGCTGTTGGCAGGAGCCGCCCTGTTGCTATTTGCGACGATAATGTCATCGGCTGCAGCTGGGCAGGCGAATCCGTCTAAGGAACTGAAGGCGACGGCAGCATCGGCTACTTCTATCACGATTACGTGGACGTCACCGGGAGACGACAGCCTGACCGGCACTGCATCTCAGTACGACATCCGCTATTCTACTGCGCTAATCACGGCCGCAAATTTCGCTACCGCAACTCAAGTTTCGGGCGAACCAACTCCAAAGATCGCTGGGAGCTCAGAATCCTTTACAGTAACGGGGCTTACTCCAAATACGCTCTACTACTTTGCCATTAAGACCGCCGATGAGGTTCCTAATTGGTCCGGTTTGTCGAATGTGGCCAGCATTTCCACGCTGGACAGCGTTCCTCCAGCGGCGATCAAAAACCTTGCTGTGCAACAGTGATGGCCGTCAAGTCACCCATTAAAAGGCCGGCATCAACGCCGGTCTTGAAGCCTTCGCTCTGGAGAAAGAGTCACATCGCGCGGTTAAGGTCGTGCGAATTCACTGACTACAACGACTTTTTGGGTCTCTTTCTTGGTCGAGATCGTGCACCGATATTTGGTTCAGACGAGGGAGGCCGCTGTGTGCAACGTTTGCACCAACTGGCTTCTTGAACAGTTTGCCCGTCAGGAAACGGGATTCGAGAGGCAGTCCTCGAACCGCTTTAGCTGGCGCGACAACAACTTACGTTCTTGGTAAAGATCTGGCATGAGTTGTGATAGCTTTCGACTCAGGAATGCTCTTTTAGAGTTGCCGATTTGTTTGAAGAAGTGCAATTTTGGTATGAAGATGAAGGTATGTTTTTTCGGAGTAGATGCTTTTCGCGCAAGTGAAGCGACGATGGTGATGCCTATGCGAACTGCGACCCTGTTTCTGACTGCAATTGCAGTCGTGCTTTTTTTGCCTATCGTCGGCTTCTTCTATGCGTCGGCGCACGCGGCGACAAATTCTCTAACCATTACATGGACTGCTCCGGGCAACGATAGCATGACTGGGACTGCCAGCTTATACGATATTCGGTACTCAACAATACCTCTCTCGGTATCTAACTGGGCAAGTGCTACACAGGTCAATGGGGAACCGTTGCCAAGACTTGCCGGCAGCACCGAATCATTCACTATTCAGGGTTTGTCACCTGGAGTTACATATTTTGTGGCGATTAAGACTTCAGATGCAGCTGGCAATTGGTCAGGAATTTCGAACATCACCTCCGCTACGACCAGTATTGTGCTTGGGACGGACGACGAAGGAACCAATACTCCGTCGGATTTCCAGCTGCACCAGAATTATCCCAATCCGTTCAACCCTAATACAACCATTGAATTTTCCATTCCGCGAGATGAACACGTTCAAATCGTTATCTTCAATATCATTGGAGAGCGCGTCATTACGTTAATGTCAGATTATCTCGCTGCAGGGCATCACCAAGTCAGTTGGAATGGCATCGATTTGTATGGAAGGAGCGTTGCATCAGGAATCTACTTGTATAGCCTTGAGGCCGGGTCCGGAGTGTGGACTCGCAAGATGACCCTCCTAAAATAGCGTTAACCTCGGACCCCCCGCAAGTCCAAGGAGTCTCTAGTGTCGAGACTTCTTTCACTTGCCTTTATTATGCGTGTCGGATTTTGATTCTTAGGTAATTCTAGTCCCCATAGAAGCCGATGACTACGAGTTCGCACCTTTGACGCTGTAGAGAGATCTCGGCGGTTAGATTTGGCATTTCGCTCATGTCCATCGATGGAGCGGTCGAAGTGTTGGCTGACCTGCATATTTCATAAGCTGCCTCTGATGCTCTCATAAGGTAGGGTGTGTTGGTGTCTTGAGTGCGGTAGCGAGATCGACAAGTGGAATCGAGAGGAAAGAGATTAGTTAATGGGGCCGGATTCGGTTTTCTTATTGAGTCGGGGGGTTGAGCAGACTTCACCGACGAATAGACTGCCCGGGCAGAATTGGTAGTCTTACGACGATTGGGGTCGTTAACGTGACCGCCAGTCGGTCAAACAGATGCTAGGACAACCGCTGCAGCGATTAGCTCCCACCAAATGTACGCATAGAAGCCAGCACTGCCCAGGCGCCGATCTTCAGCAGTTAACAGCTAATCGTACTAATCTGAGCGTTCTCTGACTCGGTCCCTTGCTGGGGATGTTTCAGAATGACGCTTTTGTTTATTATGGACTATTATGTGGTGTATGTTGCAGGTCCCGTCAAACATCTGGACACCTCCCGAGAGAATCATAATTCTATCCTTTCTCCTTGTCCACCAAATCGGCGGAACTTCAAACTGCTCGATCATCCTCTTGCTTTGGACGCGGCCTAATGTTGGCTGATGCCGCCAGCCATAGCATCAACTATCGCATCGCACTTTAGGTGCAGGAAACCGAGGTAGCATTTGCGCCAATAAGCCGCAAACTGACCATCGCGCTGCTGGCTGTGCAAATTCTATTCACGTATATCGCCTTTCAAGGCGGAAACTGACTTGACAAATCCTGCAAATGCCTTATTATTCGTTGAGGGAAGTGGATTGTCCGGATTGCGCCTCAGAACCTATACATACTAGTATCACGGTAGCGAAAGGAAGTGGTTTTCATGCCGTTTCGAAGCCATACTGAGAATAGGGTGTTTTTCAAAGACAGGAACCTTGAGTGTGTTATTCGTAGATCGCTCGAGAAGCCCCAAGGAGAGCTTCGTGACTCTGACTTGCTTGATATTCACCAAATCGATGCATCCTGCCGCTCTATTCGCGACTTAAAAGGTATTGAGGGTTGCACCAATTTGGAGGTGCTCACTCTAAGGTGCAACAAAATATCTGACCTGCAACCATTGTCACATCTGCGCAAACTGCGAGTATTGTCGCTCTGGGGCAATTCAATTGAGGACATTTCCCCGCTGGTGGACTTGCAGGATATCGAATGGCTCGCGCTCAGTGACAACGTCATTGAAGACATCAGCTCCCTTGGCAAACTGACCAAATTGAGTCATCTTCATCTCGAAAGAAATATGATCGGTGACATCGCGCCTATCAGGGGATTACAAAGACTTCTCACTCTGCATCTCAACAGGAACTCAGTGAGAGAGATTCGGACGCTCTCGGAATTACTTAGTTTGAAGATGATTCGCTTGGCGCGCAATCGAATTTGTGACATTCGCTCCCTGCTTGACAATCCAAGTTTAGACGAGAATGCGGAAGTACACCTTTCTGATAATCCGCTTGACCCTAATACCTCGCAACCGTATGTCGCAACTCTTAGATCCCGCGGAGTCTCCGTCGTGCTCTGAAACACCTCGAAGCGGATCGCTTCAGACCTCCTCCAGCTAGGTGTCCATTGGCACCCATATCTCAAGCCTGCAAGCTGATTGGTTTGATCTCCTCTTGAACCTGAAACGTTCCGCGAGGCTTGCATTGTGATCATTCAATAATTACTGAAGTATCTATATATGACTTCGTGCGTCCGTCGCGTTGGGATCAAGCGCGTTCTCGCCTCCCGTCTCTGGCACCGAACCGTCTGGAGCCTGTTCGATCAAAGCGTCGTATTGGGGCATCATTTTGGTAACGGTCGAAGAGTCCCTCGACAAACGTACTAGCTTCATCATGCCGGCGAGAGCGGCGTGATTATTTGAAACGCATCGATTTGAATCGCCGACTGGAAAAATAGAAGGCGAAGATGAAAGAAGATCGTTGCGCGGCGACGTCTATCGCATGATGATGCGTTCAGACTTCGCTATGTCTATTTGACTGGTTCCCACACATGAGAAGGAGTTCGCTAGGATTTTGACTATCACGCGGGATTCGATCCGACTTTAACTATTTCGTCTCAATAACCGCTTTGAGTCTTGCTTCACTTCTCCCGTCAATCTCAGAAAGCTTCTGAAGCTCACGTTCAAGCCTCTGCTCGTCACCAACGAAGAAATAGCACAGCCCGAGATTATAATGGGCTTCCGCCAGTTGTGGATCAAGCCTAACTGCATTTTGGAGGATCTCGATGGCCTCCGCATATCGCCCCTCTATGCCATATATTCGACCGAGATTACAGTGCGCTTCCGCACTGAGCGGATCTACTTTAATGGAGGCACGAAAAGAGTCAATAGCTTTCTCCGATTTCGCAAGTCCATCATATACACACCCGAGAGTATAATGGGCCTCGAATGAATCGGGTGTGAGCTCTACCGCCGCTCGGACTGCTCTTTCAGCTTCTTCGAACTCTCGTAACCTCAGAAATGCTTTTCCTAATCCCAAGAACGCCGCAAAATCCTTTCTGAGTTCTAGCGCCCGACTGTATTCGCGAAGTGCCTCTCTGTACTTACCAGCCTTGAAGAGCGCCACTCCAAGTGCATGGTGAACTTGGAAGCTCCCTGGCAGCAACTCGACGGATCTGCGCAATGCCTGAGCGGCTTCTTCCAAGCGTGATGTTTTACCGAGGTTTATTGCCAGTCCATAAAATGCTTCACCATAATCAGGCTTCTGCTCGACAGCTCGTCTGAATGAGAAAATTGCTTGATCTCTCTCGCCTAATCGATCGTAGGCCGCGCCTAGATTGAAGTGGGCTTCCGGCCAAATCGGACGACTCTCGATAGCATTCTTGAAAGCGATGATTGCATCTTCGTACGCTTCTTGCTTTGCACATGATACCCCCAACCCATACCAAGCCGGCCCATACGCAGGATTGATCGTTAGTGCATCTCTAAAGCACACCCCCGAATTAGCAAATTCACGAAGCTCAAACAAGGCGACTCCAAGGTTGTGATGAGCTTCCATCAATTTCGGGTCTAAGTCTATTGCTTGCCTAAACGATCGGGCTGCTTCTTCATATAGCTTCAACTCCAGCTGGTTAATGCCGAGGCTGTAGTATGTGCCGCTCGTACAGCTGTTGACCGCAATTAGACGCTGAAAAATCTCAATGGCCTTCGCATTCAGATGCTTTTCAGTGAATTCACGCCCTTTTCGTTGCAAATCCTTTGTATAATCTGTTTCAGACTCTAGAATCAAGGTGGGCTCCTTAGCTTCGTAACGACCTGCCAAAATCCTGCGATAACTTGAGCAGATAGGTCGGCGATCAACCATTCCTCTTGTGACACTAACCAACAACGCGGAGTCTCCTGTAAAAGTGGCCTTCCCCTGTAGAGTGGACGGTTGGTTAAGGCACTTTGTTGACCTCTTCGTTCTCGACAGGGCTGAGGTAGCCGAGAGTCGAGCGTCGCCGTTGCCGGTTGCAAAACACTTTAATATACTTATATAATTTGGTTTATGCCACCTCTCTCGTCAGAAAGTTTTCAAGAACGATTGTACGTCGTCAAACCAATCTGGACTCAGGGTGCTGAAAGCTAACATACGGTTTGAGCGGTGGCAATCATTTTTCGGTAATGCTTCCTCCTGAGTTTCAGGGTTCGTTCTTTGATCTGCTTTCTTCTCTCTAATATCTCCCGATCCCGCCCCAAGTAGACATCCGCCGGTGTGACGTTGTTGAGTGATTCGTGATAACGCTGGTTGTTGTAATAGTCAATGAAAGCGCTAATCCGACTCTGCAGCTCCTCTGGGGAGTAGTAGTGCTCCAGCAGGATGATGTTTTTCATCGAGCGGTGGTAACGCTCAATCTTGCCCTGGGTCATTGGATGAAACGGTTTGCTGCGAACATGGCCAATGCCATGATCCTCAAGATAGCTCTTCAGTTCTCCGGATACATAGCAGGGGCCGTTATCCGACAACAAGCGTGGTCGTGTGACGACCCTGGCATCGGCAACTCCCGAGACCGCTATCGCTTCTTCAATGGTCTCCTTGACATCGCTGGCCGCCATCCCTGTACAAAGCCGCCAGGAGA
>CAIYYT010000003.1 GCA_903930455.1 uncultured bacterium
CCGGACCGCAGTCGAGCAGAATCTCCCGCAGTTGCGTGAGAGTCTGGACAAGGCCGGAATCAAAGTTGACCATGTTGAGGTCGTGCTTGATGAACAACAGGCGCGTCAGCAACAATCACACTATCAAAACCAAAGAAAACAAACTTCCGACATCGACATCACCGACAATGCCGCGCAACAAGACCCGTCCAAAGGCGGAGGCGGCATCAGTACGGCGGTCCAATCGATGTTGGGTAGTTTGAACCTATTGGCATGAGGCAATCATGGACGCACAGTCAATCAGCTCGATTCTAAATTCAGCCTCTTCATCTACAACAGGGGCGACAACATCGAGCGACACCCTGGGAAAGGACGAGTTTCTCAAGCTGCTTATTTCGCAGCTTCAGAATCAGGATCCTCTGGAACCGATGAAGGATCAGGAATACGTCGCCCAGTTAGCGCAATTCTCGTCGCTAGAACAGTTGCAGATTATGAACACTACTCTTACGCAGAATGCCCAATACAGCGCGCTTCTGTCGCAAACCATCAATAACACGATGGCAACCTCTTTGATTGGAAAAGAGATCACGGCAGACTGTAACAGTGTCGGAGTTACAAGCGGTTCAGGCGCCGACATCACATTCAAATCAGGCGGTTTTGCCGTTTCCGGTATCATAACGATCACCGACGCGAATGGCACAATCGTGCGATCGCTCGACGTCAGCAACCTTCAGTCCGGCAGCAACTCGGTTCATTGGAACGGCAAGGACGACCTTGGCAATGACGTTGCCTCCGGTGACTACACTTATCAAGTCGACTTGAAGGATACCGATGGCACTGCCGTCACGGTAAGCAATTATCGTACAGGCACGGTTGACAGTGTCAAATATGTTGACGGACAAGCGTACTTGCTGGTGGATGGCGCCTACATTCCGCTGGCGCAGGTCAGAGAAGTGAAAGCGGGATAAGTGCGATGAGTGAATCCGTCCAGAGAATCAGCGTTGTTGGCTCGGCGACGTCTACGCAGCCCGTCAGCGGAGTGGCTTCCAGTCCACAGCCGCAGCGGACGCAACCAACCGACGGACTGACATTCTCCAAGCACTTGACCGAACGAATCAATCGCCGCAGTATCGATCTGTCACCGGAAAAGCTTGATCGTCTGTCACAGGCGGTGGACAAGGTGGCGCAGAAGGGCGCCCGCGAATCGGTGGTACTGCTTGACAATCTCGCACTTTTGGTCAGCGTCTCCAATCGGACGGTGCTGACGGCGATTGAAACCGGAAAAATGAAAAACGGTGTTTTTACTAACATCGACTCAGTAGTGGTAGGATAGAAAGCAAAAGCAGGCCGGACCTCCCTGAGGGAGCCTGTTATAATGGAGGTACAGAAAACATGTTAGCATCATTATTCGCCGGAGTTGCAGGACTAAGAAACCATCAGGTGCGAATGAACGTGATCGGCAACAATATCTCGAACATCAACACAATCGGCTTCAAGGCCGGTCGTTCGATCTTCCGTGAGGCGCTGGTTCAGACTCTGCGCGGCGCCGGTCGTCCTTCGTCTATATCAGGTGGTACCAATCCGGTCCAACTCGGTTTGGGTATGGAAGTGGCGTCCATCGACAACTCGTTTACGCAGGGCGGTCTCGAACTCACCGGTCAGATCACCGACCTGGCAATACAAGGCAACGGCTTCTTTCTGTTGTCAGACGGAAATTCAAAGTTTTATACCCGTGCGGGCGCCTTCGGATTTGACGCCAACAGCTACCTGGTGAATCCGTCCAATGGTCTGTTTGTTCAGGGCAAAATGGCTGATTCTTCCGGTACTATCCCGGCGACAGCGACCGTTGGCGATATCAAACTGCCGTTTGGTCAGCAGGATCCCGCGCGAAACACGACCAAAGTTGATTTTGGCAATAACCTTGATGCGTCTGTGACTCGCTCCGAAGCGATCCTCACTACCGGCACCTCGGCGACCAACGGCATCACCTCGGTCTCAGGCGCTGCCCGCGACGGTGCAGGCGGTGTACACGTAGTTACGATAACTGGTGCGCAGGCCACCGAAGCCAACCGCGCCGGAGCTCACATTACCAGTCCGCCGGTCGCATTGACCGGCAGCGAAACTCTCACATCACTCGGTGTGACTTCAGCCACGCTTAGTCTATCGGTTGATGGCGGTGCGCCGGTCGCTATCACTGGTTTGACGACGTCCTCCACGGTCAATGACGTAATTGCCGCTATCGATATCATTGATGGCATTGACGCCAAACTTGATGGCGGCGAAATCAGCGTCACCCGCACCAAGGCAGGCGCGTCCTATACCGTCGAATCCAATGCCGCCGTAGCCGGCGACATTGCCAACCGCTTGTTTGGTGTCGCGGCCGCTTCGACCTTCCAGGTCAACAACGGCACCGATCACAGTTTTGTCGCGCAGGACTCGTTTACGCCCTCTGTCGGTGGAACCGCGGTCACAACTAACCTTGGCATTACTGTTAACTCCAATACCGGTTTGGCGACCGGCGTCACAGGTCTCGGTGGTGGTGGCATCACAATGAACTCCGCCGACACCGGTCTTCTGGCTGGCACGGCGTCGATTACGACCGCAGACACTGACAAAGCAACCTCGATCACGGTGTACGATTCTCTGGGCGGTACGCATGTGATGATGACCAACTTCATCAAGTCTCAGGAACCGAACAAATGGTACTGGAACATCACGATGCAAGGCGGCGAAATCATCCAGTCGGGCTCCACCGGAACGGTCACCTTCAATCCCGATGGTTCCTTGCTGCGATTCAACTTCGATAGCGGCGCGGACAAGTTCTCGTTTGATCCGAACAACGGCGCCGGCTTGACACAGGTCGAACTGAATGCCGGTTCATCAGGCAAATACGACGGTCTGACCGGATTCTCCGGCACCGAGACGGTTGCGGCGGTCAAGCAAAACGGATATGGCATGGGCATTCTCGACAAGATATCGATCGATCCGACAGGGCTGATCATTGGCATATTCTCCAATGGCGTGTCCCGCAATCTGGCGCAGATCGTGCTTGCCGATTTCAACAATCAGGCAGGACTGATGAAATCGGGCGAGTCGCTCTTCCAATCGTCGGCGAACTCCGGAGAAGGTATCGAGGGCGTTGCCGGCGAAACCATTGCGGCCACGATTTCGTCCGGAGCATTGGAATCGGCTAATGTCGACTTGGCTCAGGAATTCACCAACATGATTATCGCTCAGAGGGGATTCCAAGCCAATGCGCGAGTGATCACAACTTCAGACAGCATGCTTGACGATCTCGTCAATCTCAAGAGGTAATCATGATAAAGGTCACGCGCCTGAATGGGCAGTTGATTGTTCTTAATGCGGATCTGATCGAATTTGTGGAAGAGATACCTGATACGATCATTAGCCTGACCACGGGCAAGAAGATCATGGTGCAAGAGAATGCCGAGCAAATCATCGAAAAGGTGATTGCTTTCAAGCGTAATTCCGGAGCGCCCGTGTCCCGGGCGCCTCTGGTCGTTGAGGAATAACCAGGGAGAGGACTATGCCTGACATCAAAGAGAAAACTGAAGTCGCCCCGCCGCCGGCGCCTCCACGAAAGAGTTTAATTCCCGGCAATCTCTCGGCGATTCTGACCAAGGCAGCGATCTTTGGTGTGATCGGCCTGGCGGTTATTGCAGCTGCCTTCATGATAACCACCAAAGTGCTCAAGCCGATGTTGGCTCATTCCTCTGCGCCTACGGAGCAAAAGGTGGAGCCCCCTCCGGCTCCCGTCGAGAAGAAAGCGGAAGCTAAGGTGGAGGAGAGCAAGAAGGGTGGGGAAGACAAGAAGGGCGAAAAAGGCGCCTCGGAGTCAGACTACTATAACATCGAGAGCATCGTCGTTAACCCTGCCGGGACCGGTGGCACGCGCTATTTGTCTTGCGGGATTAGCTTTGAAATGGCCGGCCCCGAGGATGTCAAAATTTTCGAATCGAAGGCCGCCCAGGTCAAAGACATTCTGATAACGATCTTGTCGTCGAAAACGGTCGACGAATTGGCCGATATCAGACAACGCAATCAAATGCGACGGCAGATTCTGACGATTGTCAACCGCTTTTTGGCGCCCACACAGGCGAAAGCGGTTTATCTCACTGATTTCGTGTTGCAGTAGGAAAGGAAGCGAGCGTGGCTAAGATACTCTCACAGGATGAAATCGACGCCCTGTTATCCACAGTCTCGGCGGGTGACGAAATTGGCGCGCAACTGGCCGCCTCCGACGACTTGCTGCGGTCGGTGGTTGCCTACGATTTTAAGCATCCCAACAGAGTATCCAAGGACCAGATTCGCACGCTCGAAAATCTGCATGACAACTTCGCCGGGCACCTCGGTTCGACCCTCTCGACGATTCAGCGCGCGATGGTCGACACCGAACTGGTCAGCGTCGATCAAATCACCTACTCCGAGTTTATTATGTCGCTGGTCAATCCATCGAACACGTTTACAGTCAGCGTCGAACCGCTGGAGGGAATGTGTCTGATCGATTTCAATCCGACGTTGGCGTTCATCTTTATCGATCGAATGTTCGGCGGCGTCGGCAGATTCCTGGAAGCGGAACGTGAATTGACCGGAATCGAGAGAGCAGTGCTGACCAAAATTGCGACGAGTGTCTTTCAGGAGTTGGAGAAAACTTGGAGTTCGGTGGTCAGGATGCAGATTCGGCAGGTGTCCTTGGAAAGCAACCCGCAATTTGTACAGATTGTTCCCCCGGGCGAAACGGTAATCGTGATCAGCATGCAGGTCAAAATGCTGGGCAATTCCGGCCTGTTGACCATTTGCTATCCGTATGTCACGCTTGAATCGATCATGAAAGACCTGATAGGCAAAAGCTGGGTTGATCAGTCGAGAAAAGGGGATACTGAGCTTGATCTTACCACGAACAGTAATAACCTGCAGGAGGTTTTTGCCGAAGTGACCGCGCAACTGGGCTCGGCGCAGATCACCATCAGGGATTTCGTCAACCTGAAGGTTGGCGATGTTATTCAACTAGACCAGCGTGTCAGTCAACCGCTGGAAATTTACGTGCGCGGCGCGAAAAAATACCTTGCCAGACCCGGCATTGTTGGGAAGAAAACTGGATTTCAGGTCATCGGTCCTGCCGAGAAATAGGAGAGATACATGCCAGACGACATGCTCACAAACGAGCCACAAGACGATCAGGAGATTCCGGCAACGCCTGTACCTCCACCGGAACCGGAAATGGATGACTCTCCAACTCCTCCGGCGGCGCAGGCTATTCCCAGCGATCAGATCGAAACGGTAAGTGCGATCGATGATGAGGTGGAAAGAATAATGCTCGAAGAGCTGGCGCGCGCTGAATCAGTTGGCGCCACGCCGTCGATGGCTGACACGTTGGCACCGTCGACGCCCGCTCCGGAAATTGATATGCCGGCGCCTGCCCCAAAGGACATCCCGGTTGTCAAACCGGTCGAGTTCGGCAAGTATGACCGCACTGAGTCGACTGGTCAGCCGAAGAATATTGATATCCTGATGGATGTCAAGCTGCCGGTCGCCATCGAGCTTGGACGCACCGAAATGACTATCCGCGATATCCTCGGCCTTTCTGCCGGTTCGGTGGTCGAACTGAACAAGCTTGCCGGCGAACCGGTCGACCTGTTGGTGAACAACAAGACTGTCGCCCGTGGCGAAGTGGTCGTTGTCGATGAGAATTTCGGGCTGCGCGTGACCAGTCTGATCTCGCCGGAAGACAGGATCAAGAGTCTCTAATGTTGCGCAAACCCTTCTCTTGGCTGTTCGGCTTGACGGTGCTGCTGGCAAGCGCTCCGGTCTGGGCTGACGAAAAACCGACGCCCGGTTTGAGTGGCGACATCGGTCCGACGTTGCTGCAACTGGCAGGCGCTCTGCTGTTGATTATCATTATTATCTATCTATCCGTCTGGCTCATGAAGAAGTACACTGGTGGCAAGATGACTGGCGGAGGCAACCTGATCTCCATTGTTGAACGTCGCCATCTTGCGCCGAAACAGGCACTCTATCTTATCAAAGTGGGGGAGAAGCACCTTCTAATCGGTGCATCCGATTCCGGATTGCAGAAACTGAGTGACATCGACGATCTCGAAGTCAAAATAGCAAAACCGAGTCCCGCGCTCAGCGTCTCCAGGTTCAGTCAGGCGCTTAAGCAGGCGAAAGAGTCGCTTATGCCGCGTCTGATCGTGAAAGAAAAGAGCGCCGAAGCATGAAGCTTTGCGCTATTATCATCAGCGTTTTCGTGATCCTGTTGCTGCTGGTCTCTGCCGGGGCACAGGCACAGACACTGCCCAAACTCACTCTTCAGGTTGAAAAAGGCTCCGACTCCAAAGGTCTGTCAACGACCCTTCAAATCGTTCTGTTGTTGACGGTACTTGCTCTGGCGCCGTCGATTCTGGTAATGATGACGTCGTTTATTCGCATCATTATTGTGCTCTCATTCGTTCGTCAAGCCCTCGGTACCAACCAGTTGCCGCCATCTCAGCTAATCATGGGTGTCGCGTTGGTGATGACTATTTTTGTCATGTCACCGATCATCTCGCAAGTGCATGACAAGGCCTGGATGCCCTATATGAACGGCGAGATTACTCAGAAGCAACTTTATGAGGAAGGCATGAAACCTCTGCGGGCTTTCATGCTGCAGCAAACGCGCGAGAAGGATTTGGCACTTTTCGTCAAGTATGCCGGTCTGCAAAAACCGCAGACACAGGATGACATCCCGACCCACGTCGTCGTCCCGGGTTTCATTCTCTCCGAACTGCGCACTTCTTTCCAAATCTCGTTTATTATCTTCATTCCTTTTCTGGTCATCGATATGGTTGTTGCGTCGGTATTAATGTCGATGGGTATGATGATGCTGCCACCGGTACTGGTCGCCTTGCCATTCAAAATATTGTTGTTTGTGATGGTGGACGGCTGGTATCTCATCGTCAAATCATTGTTGGACAGTTTTCACGTAGCGGGAGGATAGCATGACGCCACAATATGTTCTGGCTCTGGGCAAAGAAGCAATTTGGTTGACACTGTTGGTGTCGGCGCCGATGTTGATCATAGGGCTGCTGGTAGGTGTCATCATCTCCATCTTTCAAGCAGTGACTCAGATCCACGAGATGACTCTAACCTTCGTCCCCAAGATCATCGCGGTGGCGCTGGCAATGATGGTCTTCCTGCCCTGGATTATCAATAAACTCGTTGATTTCACTGTCCGGCTCTATGGGACCATTCCTACTTTGGTTGGATAGAAACTATTTCAAGCTGAAACGGAAAAAAGCTCCAACGCCTCTTCGGAAGAATATTCCCCGCATCAGTCAACCGTCTGATTAACAAGCGGTTACATTCCCCGCCGCCTCCGGCATACGCCTTGCTAAAGTAAGTGCGATGAGGAGAGTTATAAGTCGTGCAGACTGAGGCAGTTTTCGGCATTTCGTTAGACAACGTAGTCGTTTTCGCCCTTACGACCTTCCGCATCGGCGGAATGTTCGTTGCTGCCCCAATTCTCGGACATTCAGCAATCCCGGCAATGGTCAAGATTCTCTTGTCATTGGTGCTCGGGTATTTTCTCTTTCCCCTCGCCAGCACACAACAGTTCGCTCTTGAGGCGGGTCTGTTGCCTCTTCTCACTCTGGCGATGAAAGAGTTCCTGCTGGGACTAATCATCGGTTTTCTGTTCCAAATTATTTTCATGGGAGTCGAATTTGGCGGCGGACTGATCGGTTACCAGATTGGTTTTGCCATGGTCAACATTGTTGACCCGACAACTTCAGCCAACGTGCCGATTATCGGTCAGTTCAAAATCCTGATAGCCACGCTGATTTTCTTTTTGATCAATGGACATCACGTCATGCTGCAGGCGCTGTTTGAATCATTCCGCATGGTGCCATTGGGGCACGTCGCTTTCAGACCAGCGAACCTGATGGAAGTCATGAAGCTGGCAGGTGCGGCGTTCACCATCGGAATCAAGGTATCGGCGCCTGTGATTGTCACGCTGTTCATCACTGATGTCTGTCTTGGCATCATTGCTCGCACCATGCCGCAGATGAATATCCTGGTTGTGGGTTTTCAAGTGAAAATCGGCGCCGGACTATTGGTTCTCGCGATCAGTCTGCCCGTGTTCAACTATGTTTTCACACAGTTGTTTTCGCGCCTGAGCATAGACGCGTTTCAGATCACCAAAGGATTCGCAGGATAGGATATGCCCGAGGAATCATTCCAGGAACGGACAGAAAAAGCAACACCGCGGAGGATACGGGAGGCGCGAGAAAAGGGGCAAGTCGCCCGTTCGCAGGATCTTAGCGCCGTAATAGTCATGCTCTGTGGTGTAGCGGCGCTGGTGGCGCTCGGTCCGGCGATGTCGCGCGAGTTGCGCGGTCTTTTGACCTGGACTCTTGGCGACTCGGCCAAGTTTGCCATCGATCCGGGTACGGCGCAGGGATTCCTCGTCAAAGTCGGTTGGGTATTCGTCAAAGCGACCGCGCCGGTCATCTTGGCGCTGACCGTTATCGCTTTTGGCAGCAGCTATCTGCAAGTCGGCAACGTCTTTTCAACTTCTGCGCTGGAACCGAAGTTCGATAAACTCAATTTTGTGACCGGTGCGAAAAATCTGCTGACTCTTAAATCGCTCGTTGCGCTGGCGCGCGACGTCTTCAAGCTGACGCTTATCGGTCTAATAGCCTATTACGCTATCAAGAAGGAAGTCCCGACGCTCGTGACGTTTCCGCAGATGAGCGCCGGCGAAATTGGCACTTCAATGATCAGCATCTCCGTGCGCATTGCTTTCAAGATTCTCATGGCGCTGCTGATACTGGCGGCGCTCGACTTCGCCTACCAGCGTTACGACTACTTGCGTGGGTTGCGCATGTCGCGCCAGGATCTGAAGGAAGAATTCAAGACGACTGAGGGCGATCCGCTCACGAAGGGCAGAATTCGCTCTATCCAGAGAGAACAAGCGCGCCGTCGCATGATGCAGGATGTCCCCAAAGCTGATGTCGTGATCACAAATCCGACTCACCTTGCCGTTGCGCTCAAATACGATGCCGACAAGATGGACGCTCCCACGGTGATTGCCAAGGGCGAACGGCTGGTGGCACTGGCGATCAAGAAGATCGCTCAGGAAGCCGGCATTCCCATCATCGAAAATAAACCGCTGGCGCAGGCACTGTTCAAAACCGTCGAGATCGGCATGCAGGTGCCGGGGCATCTCTACCGCACGGTTGCCGAAGTACTCGCCTACGTTTATGGCCTGAAGGGGAAGGGTAGGTAGGAACGACAATGCCCAAGTTCAGCCAATACGCCGACATCTTCCTTGCCATAGGGGTTGTGCTAATCATCGGCGTGTTGATTATCCCGATTCCGACCATGCTCCTCGACTTGCTGCTTGCGGCCAACATCACACTGTCGTTGGTGATCCTGCTGACAACGCTCTATCTCAAGCGCCCGCTGGAGCTTTCCGTGTTCCCCGGCTTGCTGCTGGTCGTCACCCTATTTCGACTCTCATTGAACGTGGCTTCCACGCGCTTGATTCTGGGTGAAGGTTATGCTGGCACGGTGATCAACTCCTTCGGCAATTTCGTCGTCAAAGGTAATTACGTCGTCGGATTTATCATCTTCACCATTCTGGTCATCATCCAATTTGTCGTAATCACCAAAGGCGCCGGCCGCATCAGTGAAGTGGCCGCTCGTTTCACGTTGGATGCCATGCCCGGCAAACAGATGGCAATTGACGCCGATCTTAACGCCGGTCTGATCAATGAAGACGACGCTCGCCGTCGTCGCAGCGAAATCACGCGTGAGGCCGATTTCTACGGCGCGATGGACGGCGCTTCCAAGTTCGTCCGCGGTGACGCCGTCGCAGGCATCCTGATCACCATGATCAATGTCATCGGCGGTTTTATCATCGGCGTCGCGCAGCAAGGGCTCCCGCTGACGGAAGCAGTTAAGAAGTACACGTTGTTATCAGTTGGTGATGGTCTGGTCACCCAAATTCCCGCGCTCATCGTCGCTACCGCTTCCGGTATCCTCGTGACGCGCGCCGCCGGCGATTCGAATCTGGGGGGTGAAATCGCCAAACAGGTCACGCTTCAACCTAAGGCACTTGCGATCGCTTCCGGGTTGGTCTTTGCGCTGGGCATTGTCCCCGGCATGCCGTTTGTGCCGTTCACCGTCTTCAGCGTTGCGGTGGGGCTTGCTGCCTATCTCACTATGCAAGCGGATAAGCGGCGTGAAGCGGAGAAGACCACCAAAGAAGTTCATGTCACGCCGCAGGAGGCAAAAACACCTACTGAACAAGCCGAAGAATCGCTGCATCTCGACACGCTCGAAGTTGAAATAGGTTATGGCTTGATCCCGCTGGTTGATACCCAGCAGGGGGGCGACTTGCTTGAACGAATCGCCACGATTCGCCGTCAGTTAGCCACCGAGATGGGTGTCATCCTGCCACCGATTCGCATCCGCGATAACGTGCAACTGAAACCCAATCTCTATGAAGTGAAGCTCAAGGGTAGTACCGTCGCCCGCTACGAACTGATGGTCGATCACTATCTAGCGATCAACCCGGGTCATCTCGACGACGATCTCGAGGGCTTCCCAACGTACGAGCCCGCCTTCGGTATGTCCGCCAAATGGATCGTCCAAAATTACAAGGAACTGGCGGAACTGAAAGGCTTCACGGTTGTCGAGCCCGCAGCCGTGATGGCGACTCATCTTACTGAGATCATCAAGACCCATGCCGCCGAGATATTCACGCGCCAGGATGTCAAGAACCTCGTCGAGCGGGTCAAGCGTGAAGCACCCGCTGCGGTCGAAGATGTCGTTGGCGATCTCGTGCCGCTATCAACTTTGCAGAAAGTGCTTCAGAATCTGCTGACCGAACGCATCAGCATCCGCGACATGGTAACAATATTAGAAACGCTGGCCGACTACTCCCAGCAGACCAAAGACTCTGATGTTCTGACCGAATACGTTCGGATGGCGTTGCGACGCACGATTACCAATAGCTATAGAAACAGCGACAATCAAATGAACGTGTTCACCCTCGACCCGCAAACGGAGAAACTCCTTTCCGATAATGTGCAGGCAACCAAACAGGGCTTGATGCTGGTGCTGCCGCCGGCCAAGGGTGAAGTGCTGATCAGCAAGATCAAGGCAGCGTGCGAAATGATGGGACGCGAAGGTCACACACCCGTGCTGCTGGTCAGTCCCAATATCCGTCTCGCTTTGCGCCGCTATGTGCAGGGCGCAATACCGAACATCGTGGTGATTTCGTATTCAGAGGTCCTACCTGACGTTGAAGTTTACTCTAAACAAGCAGTGAGTATATACGATGCTGATTAAAAACTTTCAAGCAGGCACCATTCAAGATGCTCTCGATCTGGTGCGAAGAGAATTTGGACGCGAGGCCGTGATCCTGAAGACGGACATTATCAAGGACAACGGCAGAAGGCTATTCTCCGTCACGGCCGCCAAGGACTTTCAGGACGATTCGGTAGTAGCTACAGCGGTTGTAACACCACCGATCATACCTGTTAAGCAGCCGATGCCCGCCTCATTCCCCGTGGTTCCACCACTTGCCGCTCAGCAACGACCGCAAAAGCCGGCGGATTCCGGCAGTGGCAAGGGTCGTTTGGAATCGGCGATTCTCGATGTCATGTTGCCGGAACTGCTAACCGGAGAAATCAAACGCTACTATCTGGCGCTGCGCATCAACGAAGTCGAATCGGATGTGGCGCTCAAGATTTGTCGCAAACTCCAGCAGTCAAAAAGCTCCAGACGCGACGATCTGGCTAAGATCATTCATGAGATGACAGCGAAGCCAGCGTCATTCCCGGAAAATGAAAAACATATCGTCTTTGTCGGACCATGTGGCTCCGGTAAAAGCTCCCTACTGGCCAAGTTCGCGGCGGAACTGGTATTTAACCGCAAGCGGCAGGTCACGTTGTCGACTCTCGACTACTTCCGTCCGGGAGCCGAACAAGAGGTCAGCAGCGTTGCCGATGTCCTCAGCATCGCGCAGGACAACGGCAATGGCAATGGCAAACGTCCTAAGGCAAACAGCAGTTGCCATCTCGTCGACACAACTGGTCTGGTCGTCGGAGATGAGGAAAGCTTCGCCGATTTGCAGACATCGCTGGAGAAGATTCGCGGCCGCTACACAGTTCTCGTACTCTCGTTGACCACGAGTTGGAAAAACAACCGTCGTTTTCTCGATCACTGTCTGCCACTCGGAATCGATGCGATCACGCTCACGCAGCTCGATTTGGCTCAGAGTTGTGGCGCCATCATTAACATCGCGGCGCATGACTATCCACCGATCATCGGTGTCAGCGAATCACGTCTTCCCACCGGCAAAGTCACGCCATTTGACGCGCGACGCTATCTCGACAAGCTGATTGGAGATGACAATGGCTAACGGTTCAACCACCAAACAGCATCGTGCTATGGTGATAGCCGTCTGCTCAGGCAAAGGTGGCGTCGGCAAGTCAACGCTGGCAATCTTCGTCGCTTCCCGATTGGCCACTGCCGGCAAGAGCACGCTTCTGATCGATGCCGATTTTGGCATCGGCGATGTCGCAACGATGACAAACCAGACTCCTCTAGTCGGTTTCGAACAGATTCTGGCTGGTGAAGCCAAGCTTGAAGATGCCGTCCTTCGTTTCGGGCCTCGCTTATCAATCATCGGCACACTCCCGGGCACTCATTTCGAAGCGGCGCTGATTAATGAACAGGGACTGGCCAATTGCCGGCAATTTGACTCGCACTATGACACTATCGTGCTCGATACTCCCTCGACAATCGATCCGCTGAATCTGAATCTCATCGCCGGTAGTGATCTTGCTCTGTCCATCATTACTTCGCGAATCCCGGCAATTGCCGACTCTTACGTGCAACTGAAGCGCATCACCCAAACCGGAGGCAAAGTCGCCACCGGTTTTGTCGTAAATCAAGTTGAGTCGGAAGTGGAAGGCAACCAGACAATCGCCAAATTCGGCGAGTTGGTCAGCCGTTTCCTCGGACACTCGATTCCCGCGCTCGGCATCGTAGAAACTGACCCCCGCATTGCCAAAGCCACGGAAAGCCAATCACTTCTGGAACTAACCCGGCAACCAGGTGGCTTCGGCCGCGAAGCCGAAAAAATGATCAGGACTCTACTGGAGAAACATATGAGCCTACCCCTTGGCGGCTGTGCAATTTGGGAACATCTGGCAACGACAATTTTGCTAAAAAAGGAAGTCGGCTTTGACGATACCAGAGTGCTGGTTGGTGTATAGGGGTAAAACATGTCTAAAATGACCTTGATAACTATGTTCGTCAGGAAAGGCGCAGAACGAGTATGAATGTAGCAAACGCATGGAAGGACTACCGTACTACCGGCGACCCGGAGATCAGAAAAAGACTGCTCTCGTACTACCTGCCATTGGTCAAGAACGTGGCCGGCAGATTGGCAATGGGTTTTCCTAAAACCGTAGAGCTTGCCGACCTGGTCAACACCGGCGTCATCGGACTCATCGAAGCTTTCGCCAACTTCGACCCCAATCGCGGAATTAAGTTCGAAACTTACGCCGTGCCCCGCATTCGAGGCGCTATCCTCGATGAACTGCGCTCTCTTGATTGGGTTCCACGCTCAACTCGCGCCAAGTCGCGCGAACTCGACCGTGCGGTACAGGAGTTGGAAAGGCGTACGGGACGAAAGCCTTCGCATCGCGAATTGGCCAAATACATGAACATCACCATTGATGAATTCGCCTCCACCCTTGACGATGTCAGCGGCGCCACGCTGCTGTCACTTGACGAACTGATTTACCGTGAAGAGGACAATCGCCAGATTCCCCGCGTGGAGACGCTTGAAGGCAGACGTGACATGTCCGTGCTGGGGGAGATCGAGGAGATGGAGCTGCGCGCTTATCTCGGTGTGGCGATTGCGAACCTGACCGAACAGGAACGATTGGTCGTCGCTCTCTATTACTATGAGGAACTGACACTGAAGGAAATCGGCGAAGTGATGCAGATTTCTGAATCGCGCGTGTCTCAGATACACACAAAATCGGTGTCGAAACTTCGAAATCTCGTAAGAGAAAAGTTCGCGATGTAGGCGGAATACCATGGCCGACTCGATAGCTATTCCGGACAACCTCGCCAAGGCGCCACTGGCTGAGCGGGTAAATCAACTGCAGAGGACTGCCGGCGATATCGATCAGCATCAAGCGGCCCAGGTGGTACAGGACAAACACATTCAGCGCCAGCATGAGCCTGTCGCCCCCGAAAAGACCGATGAGGCCTATATTCACCGCGACGGAGAAAAGAGGGAGCAACCACAAAAAGAGAAGAAAAAGCATCAAGATGATGCAGAAAACGATAAGAAAGGCGGATTGGACCTGACCGCCTGAACAGGAGCCTTTATGGACACATGGAGTGTAGCCCAGATGTTATTGGATGCAGTTTTCGCCGTCACGATTGTCGGTATCGTCGTCGGACTCTTGTACTACCGCGAAAAAAGAATGTACACCCGCCTTACCGATATGCTGAACCGCTCGCCCGAGCCGGTGGTCACACCCCGGACAATCATCGTGGAATCACCTCAGACAAGCATCCCCGCAGTCTCGGAACCTTCACCGGTGCGTACGCGCGCCCCGCGAGCCACGACTGCTCCCAGACCACAGAAGCCTGTCCGCAGAGCCGGCGCTGTTACCGCAGGTCGCGCCGAGAAATACCTCGAAGCGGTACGCATGTACCGACAGGGCAGTGACAAGGGCACAATCGAAAAAGCGCTCGGCATTTCCTTCATGGAATTGGAACTGCTCGGGAGGATCAAATGACGATAGTAGTAGCGCCTGACAGAGGAAGACAATCATGAGCAACGAATCACCCCTATTTCTGACGAAGGTTGAGTGTCCGGTTTGTAAGACCATTAATGAATTCGAGACAATCAAGGTTGGCGCCTATGTCGAGGAGGATCACGACACAGACTTCTGTCCCAAGGGCCGCCGTTGGCACAACCCCAAATACGCGATTTACAATCCACTACTCTTCTTTATGGCGACCTGCGAGAACTGCTATTACACACGCGAGTTCAATCAGACGTTCCGGGATTGGAAGAATGACTCCGCCTTCCGCACCTATCGGCAGAAAGGTATTCAGAGCCGTCACCTCGAGGCCTTGGCCGTTGACGGCTCCATCCTCAAGATGCTGGGGCAGAGGCGTGACCCACAGGGCAATCCGTTCGGCACGGCCGTCGTCAAATTCCTGCTCGGGATTTATGACGAGTTGCTCAATGAACACCCACATAAACTCGATGTTGGTCGCTTCTATCTGCGCATCGCCTGGCTTTACCGCGAACAGCTCGGAGAATCTAACGTCACGACTTCGCAATCGGTACATTTTGCTCACGACATTGAGAAAGCTTACGCCCAGCTAAAGCAGGCGCGGGGCACTCTGGCTACAAATGTCAGCAATGTTTCCGACCTCGTCGCCACGGCTTTTTCCGGTCGTGAAGGCGCAATGGAGCAATCAGCGGAATTCCTCTCCGTCGCCGAAATCCTCAAGACCAATCTCACCCAAATCGCCGAGCAGGAGGCCGCGCTCGCCGCCACTATCGCGCAGATGGGACAGACGGTCGAAGACAACAGTCGCGTTTTGCATCATCGACCCGAATCTGGCCGGCAGGGTACAATTGGCTTTGGCGGATATCCTTCCTTTGAGGATTTTTTGCGCCAGGTCAAGACCCGTTGGGAGTTCGCTCCACTCAATGAACACGACGCCTTGTTCTATGCGATTGAATTCTACAAATCGGCGCTGGAAGATGGCCATGAGATTCAGCAGGGCAATCAACAAATTCAGGCAACATATCTAATTGCCGAACTGTCGCGGCGTGTGTCTCGCAATGTTGAGGCCAAGCAGTACTTCAACAATACGATCAAGGCAGGCCAGCAGTTCATCTTTGACAACAGGGGGGACCAGACACGCACGGCCCTTGCCAAGAAGATCACGGAATTGGCTCTGGCGCAGGGAAGAACAAATCTTGCGGCAATCAAAGGTGACTAGTGGACAAAGCAACTAGTCGTGAGCAGACAATCGTCGGCCCACTGAAGATCTGGGACAAGCTGGAACTTGTCTTCGAAGAGGACAGCAAGCAAGGTCGATATCGCACGCGAGTTGAAGACGTTGAAGGCAACTCGCTGGTGATCGATCGACCGTCTTTGTTGACGGGTGATGCATTGTTTCACGTTGGCGCTGCCTTTGTCGCCTGGTTTATCAAATCCGATTCGGCATACACTTTCGCGGGTAGAGTGCTCAAGAGGATCGAAGGCGATCTGGATGTCTACTGGATCAGCAAGCCGAACTCGGTCGACCGAAATCAACGCCGTCGTTTCTACCGCATCGCTGATGATTCGCCGGTCACGGTTATCCTTGCCGACCACCTGATCAAAGAGCAGAATCCTGAGACCGAAGTCAAAGTGTTCGAGGGGATCGCGCTTGATATCTCCGGCAACGGTATGCACCTTCGGTCGAAACTTGACGCCAACGTCGGAACCAAAGTGCTGTTGACGCCTCGATTCAAGGATCTGAAGCGCGAATTCTTCCTAATTGGAGTCATCCGACGCAAGGTTAGTGACGGCGATAATTGGCACGGCTATGGTATCGAGTTCTTCACGATCGAAGAAGTGCGACAGCTCTTTAGTTCGTTTCCCGCCCACATACTGCCGAAGGAATACCTGACGTTCAATGAGAATCAGCGCTCACTGCTGCTCAATCACATCTTTGCCAAGCAGTTGGCACTCAAGAAAAAAGGACTCATCTAATGCAGACAGACAGGAGAATACAAATGACCAAACGCAATCAAACAGCCCCTTCGAGCGAGGGCTTCGTAATCAAGCAAGCACTACAGCTCTACAAAGCGCGCAGACGTCGCTACGTGCGCCTGGAGATCGCTGCTCCCGTGGTCTTCGCGCCCATTGACATTGATCGACCGCTGGACTACGATCACTTGGACCAGCTGACTGGCTCTATTCTCAATATCTCAGGTGGCGGTGCGCTGCTTGCATGCCCAAAGCAGCTAAGCGAGAACAGCTTTCTTTCGATGAATCTGGAGCTGACCGGCTTGGAAATGCTCACCGGTGTCATCGGGAAGGTGAAACGTGTTGACGACGACGGCGATGGCGAATACCTAGTCGGTGTCGAGTTCTGCTCCGAACAGGAACTGGTAACAGTGTTTGGTGAAGCGAACATTGGCAGCGTGATCTCCAGTTTCGATAACCGTATCAAGCGCTACTTGCTGCGCTACGTGTTTGCCAGCAAAGTCAGCGAGCGTTTGCACGGCAATGGCAAGAAGGATGAGACAGACGAATAGGATTGCTCTCACAACGCTATTGCTGGCCCTTCTGCTGTCGATCGGTGTCGTAGGCCAAAACGAAAGAACGCTGCTGTTAATCGTAAATGGCACAGGCATTGTCTGGCCTGACAGCGGGCTGCGGGAGCGACTCGTCAGCTCTCTCTGCGATCGCAGCGGTCTGCTGCTAGCGTCGCCGGAGCGCTCGGAAAGCTTGGTGCGCCGTCTCGCGGGTCGATTCGACAAACAAGCCGTATTGGCCGAGGGACAGTCCGAGAAGTATCGCTATATCCTCTGGTGCGACATCGTCAAGCAGCAGTTGACGATTGAGAACGGCTTCAGTCTGCCGATTCTGCTCACCCAGAAGCGCGTCAAAGCATCGCTGGAACTTGAATATCACATCATCGATTGCAGCCGTGGTCGATCGGTCGCTACCGATCGCATCGTCGTCCACGAGAACGGACCGGCCACCCTGCAGTGCATCGACTTTACCGATGCCGACCCGAGTCTGTTGTTGTCGTACTCGGACAAGAAGGCCCTGTTTGACCGCATCGAAAATGACGCGGCGAAGAAACTCATCGCCGCTTTTGATGAAATCGCTCGGCAGCGTTAACGCAGAAGAGATTGCATCCGCCAGGGTATTCGCCGGATGAGGGATCGCATTCCGAGCAGCGCCTCATCGGTATTTGACCACCCGGGTGTGCCCGATCGTGCCAACTGCGAAAGCATAGGATTGTGAACAATGTGCGCCTATCACTCAAACCCGATAGAACCGTCGACCGGCAAATCCGAGCGACAGACTCCGATGGCCTCGGCGTTGGCGCAGTTCGACCGAATACCGGTCGCCATCTTCGCCGCCGATAATGACGGTGGAATCTTCTATACCAATGACCGCTTCTTGCAGATCGTCGATCATGGCAGCAACGCCGTCGACTGTTGTCACCGGCTTGCTGACCTGGAAAACCTTGTCTCGACTGAATTAATCAGACCGGCGCGCCAGGCGATTGAGCAACGTACGACCTTTGAATCCGGACAATTCATCTTCGTGGGAGCCGGTAGTCGATACTATCTCCTGTCAATTTCTCTGTCTCCGCTGATGCTTGACGACACCTGTTATGGCGTGTTTGGTATCCTGCAAGACTTCACCGAGACTGCGGACGCCAGCGAGAGCCTGCGACGACGTATCAAAGAGCTCAACACGATCGAAGAAATCTCACAGGCGTTGCATTCCACGATGAAGACC
Source organism: uncultured bacterium (assembly GCA_903930455.1). Lineage (GTDB taxonomy): Bacteria > Zixibacteria > MSB-5A5 > CAIYYT01 > CAIYYT01 > CAIYYT01. Next base: position 18,570 of record CAIYYT010000003.1, read on the forward strand.
GATGACATACTGCGCATCATCCTCACGGGAGCAACCTGCAAGGAAGGACTCGGCTTTAACCGCGCCTTTCTCTTTCTGCTGAATGAAGGCGAGAACTGCCTGGAAGGCAAAATGGCGATTGGTCCGTCCAACGCCGAAGAGGCTGGCCGTATTTGGGGAGAAATACCGCCGGGGAATCGCACGCTTTCGGAAGTGCTGGCGGCATACCTCCAGAACGTCGCCAATCACGATATCGAAGTCAATCGCATCGTGCGATCGCTGAAGATCGACCTTAATGCACTAACAGTGTTCCGGCAGGTCATGGAGAGCGGTCATTGGTGCAACATTGACAGCTTGTGCGAAACCGTCGTCCACGACACCGGCGTCCTTCAGGCGCTGAACACTCATCGCTTCGCTGTGGTACCGCTTCTGTCGCGGGGAAAGTCGATCGGCGTCATCCTTGCCGATAACTTGATCACCGGCAAGCAAACGGAAAATAACACCGTCCACCTTCTGCAGATACTTGCCGATCATGCCGCGTCAGCGATCGAAAACGCCGGGCTGTTCGAGGAAATTGAAGTCAAGGCGGCCTCGCTGGAGAAGGCCAACCTCAAACTCGAGCAGGTGCAGAAGCAGATCGCCGCCATTGAGAAGAGCTCACTGATGGCGGAAATAACTTACAAAATCGCGCACGAACTGCGCAACCCGATCACGATTATCGGCGGTTTCGCGGCACTGTTAAACCGCAACCTAAACCCTGCCGATAAGTTAAGCGAATACGGCAGGATTATCGTGGAGGAAACCTTACGTGTGGAAAAGGCGCTTGCCGAAGTGCTAAATTTCTCCAAGTCATTCGCTCTCGACAGAGTTCGCTGTGACCTGTGGGAAATCGTTGCCGCCACCGTCGATGTGCTTGAGCAGACTCATTCGCCGGTTACAATCGAACTCGATCCGAATGACGGCAAAAGCCCTCTCTACATTCGGGTGAACCGGGATCAAACGGTACAGTCGTTGCACGATATCATCGAGGCCGTCGGTTCATGTCTGCCTGACAGTACGCCGATGCGTCTTCGGTTGGGGAATTACGAGGCCGCGCAGCGGATCGAACTCCACTGGCAGATTGAACCGGAGGCGCACGAGCGGGTCACCTCCCTGTTGACGGAGATGCTTGACACTCGTGCTACCGGCTCGTCGTTGCGACTGACATTAGCTTTCGAAACAGTCCGCTACAACGGCGGCGAACCGGGACTGGCCGCCTCGGCGGCGCAGGACAAGTACCTTTTTATTGAGTATCCGGCCATGGAGGAGTAAGATGAATGCGACAATTATGTGTGTTGACGATGAACTAAACCTGTTGCGCCTCTATGAGCAGGTGTTGGCCGAGGACGGCTTTCGCGTTGTCTCGGCTCGCAGCGGCACGGAAGCGCTCGAAAAAATTCATGCGCAGCAGGTGGACCTTGTAGTGCTGGACATCAAGATGGACGACAAGGACGGTCTGGATGTTCTGCGCGAGATGAAGATGGAGAATCCCGATCTGCCCGTGATTCTTCATTCGGCATACAGTACCTACAAGGCAGACTTCAAGAGTTGGTTGGCAGTCGACTATTTGGTCAAGAGCGCCGACCTAACGTTGTTGCGCGCGCGCATTAGAGAGTTGTTGGGTGTCGATGATTGATCAGCGTGATGAATTCGTAGAACTCGTCGATCACGTCGCCGAGATGGTGGAAGAGATCAAACTGATGAGTCTCAATCTCACCGTTGCGCACGCGAAGCTGAGATTGAATGACAGCGCTTTTCAGACGGTCGGCCGCAGCTTTCAACAACTGCTGGATACGGCGTCGGCCAGCGTGGAAGAGGCTACTATTGCAGTCAAAAACGCTCGTGGGGAGAAGCTGACGGATGACGAGAAATTCGTCGGCCAGACTGAACTCAACTCGAGTCTGGAGAAGATCAAAAAGGAGGCAGAGCATATCATTCAGACCGTACTGGCAATCAAGAAAACTCAGAGGATTAACCGGCAAGTCTGAGCCGAGAGGAGAAGAGCATCCCTATGA
>CAIYYT010000004.1 GCA_903930455.1 uncultured bacterium
GCCCAAAGACCGTATCCGCGAACGCCGAACATTCTCATCAGTTTGTGAGGTGAGTAATCGGCGAGTTGATCGAGAGTGTAGATCCCGACGGAATTGAGTTTGCGTGCGGTTGGTTCGGCAATTCCCCAGGCTTCGGTAAGAGTGCGCGACTCCAGGTACTCGCGCATGTTGTCACTCTGGAGTATCAATAGTTTGCCCTTATCGCAAATATCCGAGGCGAATTTCGCCAACCACCTGGTTGACCCGATGCCGACCGAATTGCTCAACCAGTCTCCCACCTCGCAAAACACTCTGGTCTTTATCTCCGCGGCGATGGCTGCCGCTCTTTCAAATGAAGGCGCATAACCTGTCAGGCTGACAAATGCCTCGTCAATAGAGTATGGCTCAACGTCGTCCGAGTATTGTTTGAGAATGTCAAACACCTTCCGTGTGGTAGAGCGGTATTTCGGCGGGTCAACCTCCAGCAAGACGACTTCGGGGCAAAGCTTCCGGGCCTCGGATATCCGGCAACCGGTCTTGATCCCAATGGCTTTTGCCTCTCTGGATGATGCAATAATACATCCACGAGTACCCATGGTTGCGCAGACTCCGACCGGTCTGCCTCGCAGTGACGGATTGACCTGCTGTTCCACACTCGCGAAATAGGAATTCATGTCAAGATGTAGAACGATTCTTCGCATGGCTCACCACAAGTGATACGCACAATGCTAACCGGCGCCTTGTGGGAGTCAATCGCTTTTGGAGAGGTTGGCAGATGGATTCTGTACCCAGCCCAGGCGTAACGCCGGGCGGGCTATGGCGCTATTTCATCACGCAGCAAATCGGCATGAGTTATGAGGCTATCGGTTATTCCCGCACAAGCGGAATCCGTCGGGCAGAACTCTAGTTAATGACCGTTACACCGCGTGCCTTAAGGGTTGAAATCTGTGTCCCTAGCGCCTTCTGCGAAAGCGGATTGCCGCTGATATAGAGCGTGTCGGTCCCCGCGAAGGCAAGGTTGCTAGCAAGTATGTTCAGATCGGAGACGTTGTTGTTTCGCAGATCAAGCAGGTGAATGCGATAGTTCGAAGCCAAAGCCGAGAGATCGCTGACATGATTGTCGCGCAGCAAGAGAATGCCTACATTGACGTTGCTAGTCAGAGGTGTGATATCGGTAATGTTATTGACATTCAGTTGCAGGTTGTAGATCTTGTGTATGCTGCTGAACGGCGTGAGATCAGATATGGCGTTATTCGACAGATAGGCTGATGTGAGTTCGGGACAGTATTCAAGCCCGGAGAGAGAAGAGATATCCCTTTCATTGGCATCGATAACCGCCAGAGTCATCACGTCGGAACGATACAACTGCCCAGAGTCCACGCCGATGGCTGCCCGGACGACCTGATCGAGAGCGGAATCGGGAAAGGACACAGGAAAATTGTTGAAGCAGGTGGCCGGACCGCAAGTGGAGATATTCGGGCAGTTGTTGGCTTCATCACAGGTCTTTAGTGCGAAGTAATAGGTCGAGTCTTCTTTCAATCCGCGGACTTCAAAAGTCTCGGCGCTGCCGGCAACTCTAGGGGAAGGCTCGCCAGTTACCTGAGTTGTACTATCCCAGTTGGCAAGCGTGATCGAGGACTTGCTGTAACGAATGTCGTAGGTCGCGGCCGTGCCCCGATCGGCATCGTCACCGGTGGCAGTCCATGCGAGCGTGACCGAGCTATCTGATACACTGGCCGCGTGAAAATCCAAAATGACGTAGGGCATGTTGCCGTCGTCGCCGTCTGAAGTCCCTCCCTTTTTGGAACATGAGGAGACAGCGAGCAGGAAAAGACAAAGAACTGAGAAGACAATGGCAAAACACCTTGGGAACACAGAAGACCTCCTTTATGTTCACATAAAGTAATATAGCTTCTGTCCCTACGTGAAGCAAGTGCTCAATTCACAAATCCGGACCTCGGGTTGAGAGTTGGAACTCAACACAGTTTCGTAGGTTAGGAGCTTTGCGCTCCTGACATAAAGTCAATCGGGTCAGGTGCTCAAGGCCTCTGACATGCATAACTGTATCAATTTGTACATCGCCTGTCCATTCTGTTGACTCCATTGTACAAAAGATGGAATGTATCAATCCGGGAGCGAGCGAGATCACGCAACTTGCCCGGGAGTATGTGAAACAGCCGAATGATGTCAGGAGGGGAGCGGGCTCTTGGCTTTCGGCTTCAGAACAAATTCGTTTGTGTTCACCAGAAGGCTTCTTTGACGAGGGTTGATATGATGAAAAACACAGTTTCCTATCTGGCGGCCGTTCTTATTTTCATCGCCTCCGGCTGCAGCGGTGACAAGGCAACTGATTCAACGCCGGGTACTGTTACGGACGACACCACTAGCACCTCAACCGGTTACTATTATCAGAGCGGCGGGACTGCAATCAAGGCAAACCAGACCTATACGTCGAGTATTACCGATACGTCTGGTGTCCGTGTCACGAATGCCGGCACTCTTACTTTGACAAATTCGAAGATCACGACGGGCGGCAACACTACCTCGGAAGACAGCAGTAGTTTTTATGGCCTCAACGCGGGCGTGCTGGCAACCTCCGGCAGCAAGATAACGCTCACAGGTTGTTCGATAACCACGAGCGGCACAGGCGCCAATGGTGTCTTCGCAACCGGTTCAGGAACATCGATTGTCCTCTCCCGTGACACGATAACTTGCACCAAAGACGGCGCGCATGGCGTAGATGCTACTATTGCCGGTTTGTTAACGCTCACCGACGTGATAATCAGTACCGCTGGTGCTCATGGCGCCGCCATTTCCACGGATCGGGGCGGTGGAACGGTAACAGTCACGGGCGGCAGAGCCATCGCGTCAGGGCAGGACTCGCCCGGCATTTATTCGACGGGTACGATCACGGCTCACGATGCGACAATTTCAGCCACCGGGTCAGAAGCCGCCGTGATAGAAGGGGCCAACTTCATAACCTTGACGAATACCGTTCTCTCGGGAGCGAAAGGTTCAAGAGATCGCGGGCTGATGATCTATCAAAGCATGTCTGGCGACGCGCAAGGGACGGAAGGGACCTTCACCATGACCGGTGGCTCGTTCAATTGGCCATCGACAACCGGCCCCGCAATGTATGTTACGAACTCGACAGGAGTGATCACGCTCACGGGAGTGACCGTCAATAACAGCTCCGCTACACTTATCAAAGCTGGTGCTGATCAGTGGGGTACGACTGGCTCGAACGGCGGTACTGTGATCTTCACCGCCGATGGTGAGACCTTGACCGGCAACATCGACCTTGACAGCTACAGCTCAATGACGGCCTCGCTGAAGAACAGTTCATCCCTGACGGGCCATATTGACGCAGCCAATACGGCCAAAGCGATAGCTTTGACCCTGGATGCAACCAGCACCTGGACGGTTACCGCAAATTCGTATCTGACAAGCCTGAGCGACGCTGGCGGGATTTCGGGTACATCCATTACCAACATCACCAGCAATGGCCACACTGTCTACTATGACGCGAGCGCAACCGCAAGCAGTCCGCTTGGCGGCAAGACCTATACCCTAAATGGCGGGGGTTCTCTGACCCCGCAAACGAAGTAAGAGCTTCCTTTTCGCAGAACACTTGTCGATTTCTTGATATACAAATCCCTACTGGCAGCGGCAGGGGTTTTCATTTGACACGCTTATCGCGATGGATTATCGTTCGAGCGATAGGACTGCGATCTCAGTGCCGTAGGTCAAGCCCACTTGGGGCTTGACGTTTCTGTGGAGTCACGCCGCGAGTCGGCGCGACCTACTCAGACCGAATAGGATCGAAGCAGTGGACAACAAGAAACTCGTGCAAGCCGGATACAATGCTATCGCTGCGGAGTATTTAACCACGCGCACGGAGACATCAGAGGATGTGCAGTTGCTTGACGAACTGGTTGCGCTATTGTCAAAGGAAGCCAGAGTTCTTGATGCCGGTTGTGGCGCTGGTGTCCCGGTGACGAAAATCCTGAGCCAATTCTTCGCTGTTACGGGAGTCGATTTCGCTCAGACCCAGATTGAGATGGCTCGGCAACTGGTACCGGATGCAACGTTCATCTGCCATGACATTGTCGATTTGGACCTGCCTGACGGCTCCTTTGATGCCGTCTGCTCATACTATGCCATCATCCACATTCCGCGACAGGAGCATCCGAAACTATTGCTGAATTTCCATCGGATGCTGAAGCCCGGTGGTCTGGCACTTCTCTGTTTGGGCGCGAATGACATTGAACATGAGATCGAGGAGAACTATCACGGTTCCCCGATGTACTGGAGTCACTTTGACGCTAAGACCAACTTGAAGCTGATAGGGGAAGCCGGCTTTGAGATTATCCTCTCCAAGGCCGTGACCGATAGCACCTGTCCGACTTCCCAGCACCTCTTCGTCTTGGCGAGCAAGAAGTGAAGTAGGTTCGGCCTACTCGGGGCTTGACGTTTCTTCCGGCAACTAATTGACTCACAACGCCGTACAGCGGCAATGCCTTAAATGCTAAAATATTAGCAAATAGCTCTTGACAAACGGCCGTATAAATGCTAAATTATTAGCAGATAGGAATTGACTGGAACGATGAAGAGATCATCACAACTGTGGCAAGACGATGCAGAAACGTTCGTTTGAGCATTTGAGCCGCAGAGAGCGGCAGATCATGAATGTCATCTACCGCTTAGGAGAGGCCTTGGTTTCTGATGTCCGCGACAACATACCTGATCCTCCCAGCTATTCCGCAGTGAGGGCGTTGCTCGTACTGCTGGAGAGCAAAGGTCACTTGAAGCATAGGAAAGTGGGTCGTGCCTACCTGTACAAGCCGGTTGTCAGCCGTGACAAGACGCGACACTCAGCGCTGAAACAGTTGATGCACACCTTCTTTGACGGTTCAGCGGAAAATGTCATGGCCGCTTTGCTGGGTTCATCCGTGAAACTGTCTGAGGATGAACTGGAGAAAATAGAAAGACTCATCAAGCAGAAACGGGAGGGGAAAGAGAATGAATCTGTTTGAGACTATCGTTGGGTTGGCCGGAACCTCGGAGACAACAGTATTGCTGGTTCTCGGCTTCCTCAAAGTCACGATTCTTCTCGGCCTGGCGCTTCTGGTGAGGAGACTCTTGTCACAAGCACACCCGGATAGACGGCACTTGCTTATGCGGATAGCGCTGGCAACGGCGGTAGTGCTGCCGTTGATGTCGTTCGCGTTGCCGACATACAGTCTCCACCTATTTGACACCGTACTGTCGTCTGCAGGGTATACCGTTCCCAGCTTGGTCACCACGACCTCCGCTAGCGGCCGGTTGTCCACAGATGCGGTCGTGGGTTTTCCATGGATGGGATATTTGGTACTGATTTGGATTGTAGGGGTTTTGACGATCCTGACCCGTCTTGGGTACGGTTTGGTACTGAGATCAAGAATCCTGCGTCAATCTCAGCCTTTCGAAGTTGATGAGGGATTGAGGCTCGCGAGCCAGCTATCCGAAGAACTCAAGATCCGAAAGCCCGTTCGGCTGGCAGTATCGTCAGCGGTAGGTGGCCCAGTCGCCTGGAGCTTCATGAAGCCGACCGTGATCTTGCCCGCTGCGTCACTCACTTGGAGTCTAAGTAATCTGAGACTGGCGTTGGCGCACGAGCTCAGTCATGTCAAGCGCCGCGACGATGTCTGGATGCTCGTCGGGTCTCTCGCCACCGCTCTCCATTGGTACAATCCTCTTGTCTGGCTGGTTCGAGACGGGTTGACTCTCGAGGCCGACAACGTGTGTGACGGTTACGTCGTTAACTCTGGCGCTGATTCGACAATTTATGCCAGCTTCATGTTGGCCATGGCGCGTGAGTGTATTGCGATCAGAACACCCGTCGCGATTGGTTCAGAAATCATTGGCAAGAAGCAATTGGAGGTAAGGATCATGTCCATTCAGAACGGTGGTATTCGCTCTCACCAAGTGAGGCGATCCCTGGTCAGATTAGCGTGGGTATTGGCCCTGTCTGTCAGTATTCCGGTGGCGGCGATGCAACTCGCCGGCGGGTCTGATACAACCAAGAACTCGACGGAAGCGAAGACGCAGCAAAATCCGTCCCCCGATTCGTTCGTTGGTGCGGATTCTGTGCCTGTGCCGATCCACATGGAGAGACCAGTCTATCCAGACTCAGCAATGAAGGTTGGGCTCGAAGGGAGCGTTTGGGTTCAGGTTCTGGTAGACAAAGCCGGAAACGCCGCCGATGTCAAGATCAACAAGACGTCCGGTCACGAATTCTTTGATCGGTCAGCTCTCGATGCGGCCAAGAAGACCACTTGGAAACCGGCTGTGCAAGATGGCCGAAAAGTTGCAGTTTGGGTTAAATACGAGATTGCGTTCCAACTGAAGGCCGAGGGTTCTGGCACGAAGAGCAAGTGAAGTAGGTCAAAGGCCACTTGGGGCTTGACTTTCCCGCAGCGTGACGCCGCGAGTCGGCGTGACCTACGAGGTTGTGTGGAGTGGATCAAACAATGGACAACAAGAAACTCGTACAAGCCGGTTACAACGCCATCGCAGCCGAGTATTTGACCACGCGCTCGGAAACATCAGAGGATGCGTTGTTGCTTCAGGAACTGGTTGCGCGATTGCTCAAGGGAGCGATACGCTGTCGATCGACATTGAACATAGGTGGTAATGGCATATCTCGGTCAGGGCCGTCTCCCACAGGCCACTTTAACCTTGTGCACGATATCAACGTTGCTCAGTGGCCGATCGATCAGACCGAACCCGCCCGCCGAGCGGATATCATCGTCTGTCATGCGAGCTATCGAATCGTTGAGGAACAAGAATGGCACTGCGGAAGTGATCCCCTGCGCCTCCATCATCAGATCCAAGCCCGTCATGTCTTCGAGCACCAATTCCGAAATAACCAGCCTGACACTTTTCCCCGCCAGCACGCTCAGTGCCTGAGCGCCGGCGTTGGCGGCGATGATTTCAAAGCCCGCCGTGCTCAAGGTTCGGACCAGCATCGACCTCTGCAAGTCGTCTTCAAACACAACCAGAACCACCCCCTTGGTTCGCTCAAACACGCGGTGCACACGACTCAAGAGAGACTCGGCATTGAAGGGTTTTGACAAGAAGTCTGCGGCGCCCAGTTCAATGGCACGGGAAACCTTGTCCTGATGCGAGCAACAGGAAGAGACAATGGCGGGAATGTGACCAAAGCGGAGATTCTCCTTGAGAAACTCCAGCAGTGAGAAACCATCTTCATCTGGCATGCGCAGATCGGTGATGACGAGGCTGATATCGGAATCTGATTGCAGCAAGGCCTTTCCTTCTCTCACAGTCGTAGCTACGTGAACTTTGAAACCGTCGCTCACGAGAATATGACTCGCCAGTTCCAGGGCCGACTGCTCATCGTCGATGATGAGAATAGTCCTGGCGGCGACGCTATCCAGAACACGTTTGCGGTCGATGGAAGCCCGTCGACTCTGCTGGCTACCTTCCTTGCCGAGCTGGACAAGCAGCATCTTGCGATAGAAGGATTTCATTTTGCTTCCTGCTGTGGGCATTGTTGTTTGCTCCCGCTTTTATCCGCGCCAATATTGCCGTACATATCAACTACGGCTGGCATTGCTGCACGTTTGGCAGTTTCCCGCCGCTCTTCACCATATCGACTTCATCACTGTCAAAAGCTGTCAGTAGTCGCCCAAAACACTCCGAATTGTCAAGAACATATCAAAATCAGGTAACTCATGGCAATCGCATCAGTTAACCGGTTATGATCGTCGTATTGTTCAAGAATAGTCTCGTGGAGTACCCCCTTGGAGAAACATAATCCATCCGCCCTGGTGTTTAGCTCTTGAAAGCGCGCAGATCGCTCAGATGACACCGGGAAGAAAAAGACAGGAACATCGAGAGCTGCGGTTTCGTTTTTCGAGTCTCTCCGGCTATCGCATCATCGCCAACGGGAATCCACATTGCATTCGTATATACTGGCAAACTCTCGAAAGGAGATATTTCATCATGGCAGACGGCACGCGCAATGCAATCAATTGGTTCCAGATACCCTCATCGGATTACGGGCGTGCTACGAGGTTCTACGAGTCAATTCTTGGCGCACTATGCATAGAATGCCGATGGGGGACGCGGAAATGGCGTTCTTACCTGCGGATGAGGGCAAGGTTGGTGAAGTGATTGTCTTTCACAAAGACGCTAAACCCAGCGCTGATGGTACCATGGTCTTTCTCAACGCCAATCCCGATCTCGCTGAGATTCTCGCCCGCGTCGAAAAAGCCGGCGGCAAGGCGATCGTCCCCAAGACACATATCAATCCGGAGATTGGCTACTTCGCCGTGTATCCTCGATACCGAAGGCAACAGAATCGCACTGCATCCGCAGAAGTAAATCGAATGCTCCTGAAGAAGAATGAGTTCTGCAGGATGTCAAGAGCTGGAAATGAACCGAGGGTCAGAGTGTATGACATTGACGGACAGTTGATTGATCACTTTGAAGTTGCGAGAAGTACTAAGTAGTGTTTGGCGGTCGCATTTGCAACTTCACTGTCTAAGCCATTCGCTCGACATGCTCCGTTGGCACCCAGCCGAGCCGACCATCCTCGTGTCTGCACCATAACCAGCCACTCTCCACATCGATGATCGTCAGCGAGTCCCCCTTTATCACCGACAGTTCAGTTGCGGCGTAGTCACGAAGCATGGCGCCGCTATTGCCAGTGCGCCGGACATATTTCTCCGGAACCCAGCCGCTTTTACCATGACGAGAGGTGCACCAGATCCAGCCACTCCATTCGGACTCGCGATCTTCTATGGTCACTACATCCCCCGAGCTTAGCACAATCGGATCAGGGTACGCCGATCGATAGTCTGTGATCACGCGGCAAAATTCCCGTTGAGGCAGTTCCACGGTTCAATCACTTCCGCCGTAATACGATCATCACAATCGCGAACACGATTATGATACCAAATGGTAGATAGAGCATTGCAGATGATTCAGCTGATTTGTTCTCAAGCAGGAACAAAGTGGCCGCCAGCACCAGCGCCACTCCAACAGCGACCAGTGGAAAAACGATCCGGCTTGTGCCGTAGTTTGTACGATACGGATCAACGCCGCCTCCCGAACTGAGCGAGCGTTTATCGGTGCGGCGTTTGAATCGGATGCGGTAGTCATCAAATTTCTCGACCATCTCCCAGCCATTCCGCGCTTCTTCTTCCATCAGCCGGCGGATGATCTCAGAATTGCGGAATCTACCAAATGTCGAATGAACTATTTTGAACTCCCAACCATTCAGGTCATCAGCATTGTATTGAGTCAATTTTTGCTCCTCTTCCTCTTGCTGCCTTTTCTTGGCGGCAATTATTGCTCCGTGTATCGCTGGATTCATGTCTCCTCCTTGCGTACAATATACGAAGCTGCAATCGCGCGGTTGCGATTATCGGAGGTCTCCGTTTTGTCTTGACGACATACGCCTCTGCAATTAGATTCGAACAAAGCAACTTGATTACATAGGACGAAGTGGATTAGTTCAATGGCTGTCAGCATATCGCCTTTGACGCGGGACGACCTCGATTTCGCGATTGCGCTGACCGACGCTGAGAGCTGGGGTTATCTGCGCTCGGATTTCGGGCGATTGATTAGTCTTGCCCCGGATGGATGCTTTGTCGCACGAGGTGTGCTGCGGCGTGTTGGCATCATTACGACTACCAGGCACGGTGACTATGGATTCATGGGCACGCTGATTGTCATGAAGAACCATCGCCACAGCGGAATCGGCGGTGCGCTGTTTGCTCACGCGATGACCTACCTCCAGGAACGGGGTACGAAGACTATCGAACTAGACGGAGTTTTCCCAGCCGTTTCGCTCTATCGTCGGCTTGGCTTTCATGACAAGCATCTTTCTCTCCGCTTTGTGAGACCGCCATCACCATGTGATGCTCAGGCGGAGCAATTGCTGACAGTGACGACCGATGAAATCGTGCGTTTTGACCGTGAGCATTCGCAGGTCGATCGGAGCGCCGTAATAACTCGTTTCTGCGATGATTCTCGAGACTCACTATTTGCAATTGGAGACGGGCAACCGTCCGCCTATGCAGTCGTCAAGCCACGCGACAACGGTAGCCTGTCTGTTGGCCCGCTTGTAGCGAAGAGCCCGGATGCAGCAATCGCACTGCTTAAGACTATTCTAAGTCGATTCCATGACAGGCCGATCCAGATCGGCGTCCCCGAAATGAAAAAGCCATTTGTGCAAGCTCTGGTCGCGGAAGGCTTTTTCTACAAGTGTCCTTCGCTCAGAATGTATTCAGGAGCGCAACTGGATTTGGATGACTGTGTGTATGGCATCATCTCTCCTGAGAAGGGGTAGCCACTAGCTCATGTAAAGCCTCGGCAGCATTATTGACTTGAACCAAAGGTAATCTCTGGCTCGCTCAGCTTATGCCGAAGTTGCCGGTTCGCATTGAGCCGGATCGTATCGTGGCCGACAGCGTCTATTCGGGAACTAATTTGCGTCTTGTCATGGCTTGGCCCAATCCGCAGAATCAATCAAAGGGGGTGGCTATTTATACAGCCCAGCAGGCCGGAGATATCATAGGTATTAACGGTGTGTTCCATGGGCCGACCGATTTTGTCGTGGCCAATGACTTGGACGTGCTGAAGGCGGGTTATTACATGAAGAAAAGTGCTGCGTGGACGTTCTAGATTGTCGCTGGCCACGGCAGATCGCAAGTTACCCAATGGGAGTGACTAGCAGGATCACCAGGTGTTTTCATTCAGGTTGGTCGTAGTAGTGCCGGAGCACCCGCTGCTTGTTCCGATTGCCGTGTTTGTGTTAGCCCAGATTTCGCCGGTGTTGGCGTTGTATGCCCAGCCACCACGCGTTCCAACTGTCACACCTCGACTAACACCCAGAACTATCGAATCAGGCGCGGAGTCTGGCTTCTGAAATGGATTCGGTGGTATCTGGTTGACCACCACCCTGCCTACGGAACGCAGCGTGTCGATGGGGGGCCACAATGGTGTCGTTTGCCCGGCCACCACCTTCTTGCTATACCACGTTGAGATTCCGCCTCGCAATCCGCCGAGCGCCGCCTTGCAGGCACTTGTTTTCGCATCCGTAGCTAGATCCTGATACTTGGCGATGGCGATCGTGGCCATGATTCCCAAGACCACGATGATCAAAACCAATTCAATAAGGGTAAATCCTGTCAATGTGCGAAACTTGCGCAATGTTACCTTCCCGCTTTTTCCGTGCACGACACGGCATATTCCCCTTGATATAGCATCGGTCGATTCTTGGTATTATTGAATGCACAACCAGTACTAGTCGAATCAATTTGCTGAGCCTCCCCGTGGACGCCGATCAGATTCTTATACCCATCTGACCATCTCTCGGCATATATTGGGCAATGCAGGAGGTGGAATGGACTCACAAGATTTAACAATGCATTATGTCTGCACTTGGGACGAAGCTGGTGCGCTGGTCGATACTCACGACCGGTTCTGGGTCTCCAATTGTGGTTGCCGCGAGAGACGTGGCGGCTGTTCGCGGTCGCGCCTGGATGTCTGCCTAATGTTCAATCAAGAAGATCAGGGCAGCGGCTCAGGCAAGAAAGAAATCACCCGTTCGCAGGTAGATGAGATTCTGAAGGAAGCGGAAACCAAGTACCTGGTGACTCGGCCGTTTCGTAACGACCAGAATAAAGCGGTGACCGACGGCATCTGCTTTTGCTGTGACGATTGCTGTGGATATCTCCTTGATCCGACTGATAAGTGCGATCGCGGCAAACTGATCGAGATCACAGATCTCGACAAATGCACTCACTGTGGACTCTGCGTTGATGGCTGTTATTTCCTGACCCGCACGATGGTTGAAGACAAGATCAACGTCGACCGCGACTATTGCTTCGGCTGTGGCCTTTGCGTGGCGATCTGTCCGGAGAAGTGCATTGACATGATCCTGCGTCAATGAGCGGTTATCGCCTGCCCTGTCAGCAAGAGTGCGGTCTCTGTTCATCTTGACTACCGGTTGACATGCTTGCGTCGAATTCGTATACTCGTATTTGCAACTAAGAGTGACATAACCACGAAAGGAATAGATCATGCAAGGCAAACCCGAAATAATCGCCACCCTCAACAACCTGCTCGCCGACGAACTGACCGCAATCAACCAGTACATGGTGCACTCCGAGATGTGCAGCAATTGGGGCTACGGTAAACTTCACGAGGCGATTGAAAAGCGCGCTATAACCGAGATGAAACACGCCGAAAAACTAATAGCGCGAATCATCTTTCTTGAAGGGCAACCGCAGGTGAGCAAGCTTAAGGATATCCATATCGGCGCAAACGTTGAAGCACAACTCAAGCATGATCTTGCGGCCGAGCAGGGTGCTGTGGCTGTCTACAACGCCGGTGTCAAGCAGGCGGCAGCGCTGGACGACAATGCTTCCCGCGAGATGATGGAATCAATCCTGAAGGATGAAGAAGACCATCTCGACTGGATCGAAGCGCAACTCGACCAGATTAATCAGATGGGTATCCAGAATTATCTCGCGCAGCAGGTGTAGACAGTAGCAGGGCGATGGGTCTGATGCCACCAGCGCCTATCTTTACGACAATCTTGTAGTCCCGATAGCTGTACCTTTGGCGAGCGCCGTTACCGCCTGCGTCTTGTTGACGTCAGGTTGCATAGCATCCTCCGCCTATCAATGTTCCAGTTTCATTTTTCTAAGTAGCTCCATAAACCTCGCGTCTGTTCGAAGGCCCCTGACCATGGGATTTACTTTCACCGACACGATCCAGTGGTCTCACTCAACATAAGCCTTGTCCAGCCATTTGAAGGCCTGCTCCCTCTGACCCAGGGCAAGGTAAGTAGTCGCTATTTGAGCAGGCGATATGTACCTGGTTTTCGACAGGGCAATCACTCGATCCAATAGCTGTTGTCCCTTATCTATCCTACCCGCTAGCCCATAAATTGCTCCCAGAAGCCCCTGTTGAGGTGAGTCATCACTTCCCGAAAGATCAATTCCTTTCTGGCACTCTGCGATGGCCTCGTCATATCGCTCGACCGCTGCATAGGTGAGACCGAGGTAAATTCTGGCGACCGCCAAATTCGAATCCATCTCCAGGGCTTTCCGAAACTCCTCTATTGCCGTGTCATACTGTCCTGCAACAAAGTAGAAGCTTGCCAGATTGGACGCTATAATAGGAGAAAGAGGGTCAAGCTCCATCGACCGTTTGCCCATGCCAATGGATTCATCATATCTTCCCATGAATGCCAGGTATTCGGCATACCATTGGTAGGCTGTTGAATAGCCGGGATTGAGTTCAATGGCATTCTTGAATTCTCTTTCAGCGCCTTCCCAGTCCCAATCGTAGTACAGCCGCACGCCTGCCAGAGACGTGTGCGCCTCGGCAAGGAGACTGTCCAATCCAATGGCCTTCTCCGCCGCCGCCTTTGCTGTTGGAAAGGCTTCCTTGGGAGGAAGAATGTCATAAAACCCGAGCGTGACATAGCAGTCAGCAAGCCCAGCATAGGCCGGTGCGTAGCCAGAGTCTGCCTGAGTTGCTTGCTCAAAAAGTGAGATCGCCTTTTTGGTACCCTCTTCGGAACGCTTATTCCAAAAGTAGCGTCCTTTCAGATAAAGACCATAAGCAACAGGATCATCGGTGTGCCGCTTCGCCAATCTGGTTTCATCACCTTTCTGTAGTCGGACTCTGAGATTCTCGACCACCGCGAGAGAAATTTCATCCTGAATGGCAAAAACATCCTCCAGATCGCGATCGAACTTCTCTGACCACAGATGATAGCCGCTGGCAACATCGACAAGCTGAGTTGTGATACGCAAACGGCTCCCAGAGCGTCGAACACTCCCCTCCATAACCGTCTTTACACCAAGTCTTCGGCCGATCTCTCGGACGTCGATAGCTTGTCCCTTGAATGATAAGGCCGATGTTCTCGCCACAACTTGCAGATCCTCTATATGCGATAGCGCGTTGATAATCTCCTCGGCCATTCCATCACAAAAATATTCTTGTTCTGGGTCAGAGCTTAAATTGGCAAAAGAAAGCACAGCGATTGAAGGTTGCTCCGTTCGGACCTGGAACACCGGTTGCTGGCGAAGCCTTTTCAGATCAGCTAATAGGTCGTCCATGTGCTGATAACGATAATTCTTGTCTTTGGCTAACATCCTGATCGCTATGCGCTGCAAATCATCCGGCACTCCCGCCTTATACCTCGCCAGTGGCTCGGGATCGTGGTCGGTGATATTTCGGGATGTTGCAACATCGTTGTCGCTTTTAAATGGCTGTCGTCCCGCAATCAACTCATAGAGAACGACACCGAGCGAGAAGATGTCCGTGCGCTGATCGACTTGTTCACCGCGAAGCTGTTCGGGAGACATGTAGCCGACGGTACCAAGCGTCGAGCCGGTTTTGGTCAGGTGATCGGAACCGGCAACACTCGCGAGTCCGAAATCAAGTATCTTCGCCCGGCCATCAGCGTCGATCAGGATGTTCGCAGGTTTGACGTCGCGATGAACGGTGCCGGATTGATGCGCCTTGTGCAGCCCCTCGCAGATTTGAATAGCGAGTTCGATCACCCGCTCAATTGGCAGTTCTTTCGCCTTGATCAACTCGCGCAGCGATTGGCCTTCGATATGTTGCATCGCAAAGAATGGCCGCCCCTGAAACTCGCCTACCTCATGCACTGTGACAATACTCGGATGATCGAGTTTGGCGGCGGCTTGGGCTTCGCGCTTGAAGCGCGCACGGCAGTCAGCGTCTTGACAAAGATGAGGTGAAAGGAACTTGAGGGCGACCTTCCGATTGAGTTCGGTGTCCTCCGCCAGATACACCTCTCCCATCCCACCCGCGCCGATCTTCTCGACAATCCGATAGTGCCCGACCGAAGTTCCCTTGGTCAACTGCGTAACAAGTCTGGTTTTTTCCCCTTCCGGCTTGTCTTCAGGCATTCCTCGACTCCTCAGTCAGAAAGTCTAAGCCTCATGAAAATCTGCCACAAGATAGAAGTTGTTGACTATTCAGTCAATAGCGTTTGTTCCTAAAACGTTAGCTTTCAGTCGGATCGGCAGAAACACGGTCACTTCACTGGGCGCCTGTATGCGCTCGCAAAGACTCCGTTTCGACCTCGAATGGCTCCGAAATTTCTCTTGCATAATTCCGCGAAAGTCCCTATATAGCAAGTTTCTATTGGTGAACTATGTTCGATACGTTGTCGGAAAAATTAGAAGGTGTATTTAAGACTCTCCGGGGTCATGGCAAGCTCACAGAGCAGAACATCAAGGACTCTCTCAAGGAAGTCCGGCGCGCGCTGCTGGAAGCCGATGTTAACTTTAAGGTAGTCAAGCAGTTTGTCGCCAATGTCGAAGCCAAAGCGAGCGGGCAGGAGACGCTCCGTTCAATATCGCCCGGGGAGCAAGTTGTCAAGGTCGTCCATGACGAATTGATCGCCGTATTGGGTGGCCAGAATGCGCCGATTGCCTTTCGCAGCACCCCCGGCAAACTGCTCGTTTGCGGTCTGCAAGGTTCCGGTAAGACAACTCTTTGCGCCAAAATCGCGCTTCATTACAAGAAAAAGAATGCTCGTCCGCTGATGGTGGCTGCCGATATCTACCGTCCCGCCGCCGTGAAACAGCTTCAGGTTCTCGGCAAGCAGATTGACGTGCCGGTATTCCACGTCGACAAAAAGCCGCCGCAGATTTGCGAAGATGCGGTTGAGTACGCCCGCGCCAACAATCTGCACCCGGTGATTTTCGATACGGCTGGTCGACTGCATATCGATACCGAGTTGATGGATGAGCTCAGGAACATCAAGAGCAAGATCAATCCCGATGAAATTCTGCTGGTCGCCGATGCGATGACCGGCCAGGATGCGGTCAATGTCGCCACCCAGTTCAACGAAACACTTGATCTTACCGGCGTGGTGCTTACCAAGCTGGACGGTGATGCCCGAGGTGGCGCTGCTTTGTCAATTCGGCAGGTAACCGGCAAACCGCTCAAGCTGGTTAGCGTAGGGGAGAAGCTTTCGGATCTCGAAGTGTTCTATCCCGAGCGGATGGCATCTCGTATTCTCGGTATGGGAGACATTGTCTCACTGGTCGAAAAGGCGCAGGAGACAATCGATGTCAAAGAGGCTGAGAAGCTCGAAAAGAAGCTGCGCAAGGACACGCTGACATTGGAAGACTTCTATCAGCAACTGCAGCAGCTTAAGAAGATGGGATCGCTGGAATCGATTCTCAAGATGATTCCGGGAGTCTCCAGCGCCATTCGTGACGTACAAATTGATGAATCGAGCATGAAGCGTGTCGAGGCGATTATCCTGTCGATGACCCCCGATGAGCGCGCCAAACCCACGATACTTAATGGTTCGCGACGCGCCCGCATCGCCGCAGGTTCCGGTACTTCCGTTCAAGAGGTCAACCGGCTATTGCGGCAGTTTGAGCAGATGCAAAAGATGATCAAGCAGATGCGCGGCGGAAAGTTCAACAAGAAGATGATGCCCGGGCTGTTTCCCGGTTAGTGTGAATACGAACAACAATTTGCTTTACTCTTATGGAGGAATACATTGGCGGTAACGATTAGACTAAGACGAATGGGAGCCAAAAAGCGCCCGATGTACCGGTTCGTGGCGATAGACTCTCGTCGCGCCCGCGAAGGACGCTTTGTTGACATGCTCGGCCATTACAACCCGATTGTCAGGCCGGCGACGATCTCGATTGACGAGGAGAAGGTATTCCACTGGTTGAAAGAAGGCGCGACGCCCTCCGAGACCGTGCACACGCTCTTTTCGCAGATCGGCATCAACGAGAAGTGGGAATTGCTCAAGCAAGGCAAGGACGCAACCGGCGTGGAAATCAAGACCATGATTTTGGAACGCAAGAAGAGGTCGCGCAAGGCGAAAAAGGCTTCCGTGACTGAAGAGGAAGCGGCGAAATAGCAGAAGAAGCGTGAGTGGGGAATCGCGTTGATTGGCAAGAGGCTCTGACACCCGATTCCAAATGGCTGGAGATGATTTCGAGGCACGCATTTAGGGATGAACACTGAAAAATGGGAGAAGAATCTGTGAAGGAATTTGTCGAAACCATCATCAAGGCGCTTGTTGACAATCCTGATGCAGTAGTGCTCAAGGAAATCGAAGGAGAGCGAACCACGGTATTCGAAGTGCGGGTCGGTCCCGGGGATATGGGCAAGGTAATCGGTAAAGGCGGTCAGACGGCCAAAGCAATCCGCACCATCATTATGGCGATCTCAGCCAAGAAGGGCAAGCGGGCCCAGTTGGAGATTCTGGAATAGGTCAAGAGCTTTACGCTATCGGCAAGATCGTTCGAGTTCGCGGCCTTGAGGGCGAAGTGGTCGTCCAGCCGCTTACCGATTTTGTCGATCGTTTCCACGACCTAGGTGAAGTGTTCCTTGAGGGCAAGACGGCTAACCTTTTTACTGTCAAGTCAATAAGGATTCATCAAAACAGTGTTCTAATGCGGTTTGACGGGATAGACTCCCGCACCGCTGCGGAGGAGTTGGTAGGTAGGTTTGTCTCGGTCACGAAGGCCGATTTGGTTGACCTGCCGGAGAGTACGTTCTTTCAGTTCGACATCATCGGTATGCAAGTATACTCCGAGGATGGTCGATTGCTCGGCACAATCGCCGAAATAATCCCGATGCCGGCGAATGATCTCTGGCGCGTGGAAGGTGAAGTGGAGTTCCTGCTTCCGGCAATCGCGCAAGTGATTGTGAAGGTCGACACGAAGGAACGCAAAGTAATAGTCCGCTTGATGGAAGGTTTGATCGAAAGTCAATAGTCGCGAAAATGAAGATCACGATACTGACCATATTCCCGGAGTTTTTCGCGTCACCGCTTGAGCAGTCTTTGCTTAAGAAGGCGATTGATTCCGGCACCATTGAGATCGAGATGGTCGATATCCGGGATTATGCGCACGACAAACACAAAACGGTTGATGACACTCCGTTTGGTGGTGGTGGTGGCATGGTTATGAAAGTCGAACCGCTGTACGATTGCCTAAATGATGTTGTCAGCAGGAGTACGCCGCAGAATCGACGCATCATGTTGACCTCGGCATCGGGGCGGAAGTTTGATCAGAAGACAGCGGTGGAGTATTCGCTGCTCGATCATCTGATCATCATCTGCGGCAGATATAAAGGCGTAGATGAGCGCATCATGAAGTTCTTTGAGATTGAGGAAGTCTCCATAGGAGATTATATCATCAATGGCGGCGAGACCGCGTCACTGGTAGTGTTGGAGTCGGTGTTTCGGTTGATTCCGGGCGCTATCAGCAGTATTGAATCGGCAATGAGCGATTCGTTCAGCGAGGATCTGCTTGGTGCGCCGGTATACACTCGTCCCGCAGAATTTTTGGGCACAAAGGTGCCACAGGTGCTGATTGAAGGGAACCACGCGCGGCAGCAGCAATATCAGCGTTGGGCGGCGCTGCAACGGACAATGAATAATCGTCCCGATTTGCTCTGGCATTCAGAGCTGACGGATGAAGATAGATCGATGATGCAGCACATCGCTGCGGGTAATGAATTTGATAATTGCTTTTAGGAGGATACAATGAATCTGGTAGACAAATTCGAAGAAAAATACCTGAAGGAGCAGAAGGTAAATTTTGCTCCGGGTGATACGATTGCCGTGCATCAGACGATCGAGGAAGGGGACAAGACTCGTATTCAGGTTTTCCAAGGAGTGGTGATCGGCAAGCGCGGCAGCGGCACCGGCGCGACGTTTACCGTCCGCAAGATGACCGCTGGTATTGCCGTCGAGAAAATCTATCCGGTGCATTCACCGAACATTGCCAAGATCGAAAGAATCCGCGAAGGCAAGGTGCATCGCGCCAAGTTGAACTATCTCCGTCAACGCGCCGGCAAGTCGGCCCGTATCGACGAAAAGCGCAGAGACCAGAAGGAGCGGTAGTCTCGATCTCTTCTGAATCTAATTTTAGGGCGACTGGCGAGTCGCCCTTTTTTTGTTGTGCCAGTTCTTATGTAAGTTACATCCGGTTCTTCCTCAATAATAGGGAGCGTAGCGCTACGCATAGCGATGTCACCAGAGCGAAGGTGCGAGTAGGCAACCCACAGCAAGCTGTGGGGTACCAACCTTCCACAACACATCTGATAGACCCGAAGCCATTTGCCATGCCGTGCCCAAAGTTGGGATGGATCGGGAAGTCCATTGGATAGTTCGTGGTGAACGCACCCACACGGTTTTCTTAGCGCTAAGTTGGCGGCTACCCGACACATTGCGGCGCGGCTACAACCGCACTTCCGCAAGATCGGTGACAACGCCCTCTTACTAACTGGTTTGGGGAATGTTTTTGCAGTGCGGCGCTACAAAAAGGGGGGACGTTGAAGGTGTCAAGATCGACGGGGTTTTGAGCTGCCCAGCCAATTCTCGTAACCAGACTGCCAACCTAGCCTATTATCATTTCGATTTCAGAATTCCTTCGCGTTCAAGCACTTTGCGTATCTCTTCGCTACACTCGAGAATATTGCCTTTACGAAATCTGATCTGCCCAAGACCTGACACATTCGAGAACTCGCTACAGCCTTCTTCCAGGAGAACAATGGCCTTACGCATTCCAAGACGACCCTGAAATAGCCCCACTTCATGGATGACATTTTCTCGAGCGTGCTTTGACCCATCTGCATGTTCATCTTCTGCGGTCATGATCAGGAGCGCGAAGCAACTCTGATCAAGTAATTCTTCTAGTCGCTCTAGGGTACTGACTCCAGCTGCTGACTCCCTGTTGAATTCGGTGTAGTCCACAGTCGTTCCGAAAGGAGGTCTTTCAACTCCCGCCAGAGCGCCGACCGCCCGTGTCCCAAAAAGATCTTATTGCCTGTTACACTTGACACTGCTATTCTCCGCGTTATAGAAGATTCTCTTGCTTCTATGTACTTCGTGGCCTTCCTCGCTAGCTTAAGCAGTTCCTGGATACTGGAAATATGAGACTTGAACTCGATCACTCTACCCAGAACCCGTATGTGGGGTGGAACCTGCAAACTGCCCTGCACTGCTCTCTGATCTCGGGTGATTAACTGTTTCTTGCCGACTAGAAGAGTCACGTAATCAGAATAACTGATATGAGATTGAGACCCTTTCCATTCTTCCAGTGTTGCCGCTAAAAAGGCGTCTGCAGAGAGTGCATTTGCCTCGAATACTATTATGAGATCGTCCTTGGCGTTCTGAAACGCATCCTCCAAATCGCTTTCGAGGTCAAAGATTGAATTAGGATTGGTCAAGGACGAAGCCGCATAGATTTGCTGCACTAGCGCCTCTGGATCGAATTCTGACCATTCTCCCGTCGATGTGTTACCGAATGCTCCATACTGTCCCCATTCAAGGTCAAAGCTCTCTCCAGGTTTTCTAGGTTTTAGATCGCGTTTGTAGATGAAAGCATGATACCCTAGCCATCCACCTGACCAGGCTTGGGCTATTTGAGCACAAGTCTGTTCTAACGACACTAAGGTTTCCATTGACTCAATGATCTTCTTGTTCTCGATTGACGATTCGAGCCTTGATTCAATGTCTTTGATTTCTTTTATGATTTTCTTCATGGACTACTGCTAACAACCTGTGGCGTACCCAAATCCTTTAGTCAAGAGTCTTGTGCTCCTGCTATTCCTCCGTTGTTACTTGACAGCAGTATACTATCAACTCCGCGCGCTGCCTACAAGAATCGCAGCGGACAAAAAGGGGCGCGGTCTCCGCGCCCGTATGTGTGGGTGTCCGCCACGAATCGTAGCGTCATGGTCTGCCGGTTAGTAGACCACCGATAAAGAAACCAAACCCGAGAATGGAGTCGCAATGGGGGCAGGAGTACATGATTTCCTTCTTGACGAAGCCCTCGGTCTCGCGATTGACTTCCTCAGTGGGCAGCATGGTATCCCGCCGGGCGTGTTCCAGCGTCAAGGTCTGTTTGCAGTAAGGGCATTTTGGCATTTGTTCCTCCGTTTATCTCCGTGATGTGCGGCAAGGTTTCGTTTTCGTTGGACGCAATAAGCATTCATGTTCGTTGTTTGTCCATATCAATCGCATGAGTGGTAGGGGATTCGTGTCGTCAGGAAAGGATTCCCGACGACGCCGGGAAATTTAGGCACGGTACGCCATGCCCCTACGCTTGATGGTTGCGAGCAGAGCCAAGAAAACGCTTGATTTTGGGCTGTCGTAAGGGTAGTTTTGCGGACAAACTTTTTGGAGGAATTCATGAGTGTTAAGATAGGTGATAGCAAAATCAGTATATATGACGTCCGCAAGATCGCCCGTCATAACGATAAAATTGAGCTGACCCCGGCGGCTGTCGACCGGATCAATAATTGTCGAAAATTCGTCGACAAGAAGGTTGCCGAACAGGAAGTAATGTACGGCATCAATACCGGTATCGGTGATCTGGCTAAGATGGCTTTGCCAGCCGAGAAGCTCGAAGTATTTCAGAAGTTGTTGGTCTTCTCGCATGCCGCCGGCTATGGCGATCCCATGGCGATTGAGTTTGTGCGCGCAGCGTGGACGTCGCGCATCAATGTGCTCTCAAAAGGGCACTCCGGGTGCAATTTGCGCGTGGTCGAAACGATGATGAACATGCTGAACAAAGGAGTAATTCCGGTTTCGTGTGAAAAGGGTTCGGTCGGCGCGTGCGGTGATTTGTCGCCGCTGTCGCAAATGTCGCTGGTGATGATTGGCGTTGGTGAGGCGTTTTATCAGGGACAACGGATGAGCGCGGAAGACGCTATGAAAAAGGCCGGAATTCCGATCATCAAATTCGAGGCGCGCGATGGTTTGGCTTCGATCAACGGCTCGAATGTCATCTCCGGAGCAGGCTCGCTTTTGATGTGCGATGCAATCGACGTCGTGAAGAACTCCGAAATAGCGGCGGCGATGACTCTGGAAGCGCTCAATACAAATCCTCAGGCACTGGATGAACGGATTCATAAGATCAGAGGATTTGCCGGAGCGGTGAGATCGGCGGAGCATATCCGTGAGATCATGAAGGATTCCGAGATCATGAAGCGTAGCGGCAAGAATGTGCAGGATGCCTATTCGCTACGCTCGACGCCGCAAGTTGTCGGCGCTGTTTGGGACTGCCTTGATTATGCGAGAAAGCAATTTGAAGTAGAGATCAATGGCGTCGGCGATAATCCGATCTTCTTCCCGGATGAAGGTATCGTCCTGACGGGGGCGAATTTCCAGGGGACGCCAATTTCCTATCCGCTTGATTTTGTCGGCTCCGGTCTGACGATGGTAACGGTCATTTCCGAACGTCGCCTCAACCGACTGCTCAATAAGGCACTGTCAATGGGATTGCCGGCCTATTTGACCAAAGGCGCAGGGATGATGTCGGGAATGATGCTGATGCAGTACACCGCAGGCGCGCTGGTATGCGAAAATCGTATCCTGTCAGCACCGGCGTCAATCGGCTCAATTCCGGCGGCGGCCGATCAGGAAGATTTTGTATCAATGGGTATGACAACGCTTTTGAAGACACGGGACATCATCAAGAATGCGTTCGCCGGCATGGCGATGGAGATGATTGCCGGAGCGCAGGCATTTGACCTGCTCAAGCCGCTGAAGCCGGGCAAAGGTTCCTTGGCGGCGTACGAAGTCATTCGCAAGCATGTGCCGTATATGGACGATGACCGCCCGTTGCACAAGGATATCAATGCAATGGCGGAGGCAGTGAGAAGTGGCGAAGTTTTGGCGGCGGTGGAATCGGCAGTTGGTGAATTGAAATAGAATCTGGAACCGTCAGGTCACGCCCGTAGGGCGGGCTAAGACCTGACGGAACGATGAATTTGGCATATCCTTATAAGGGCGATCCTCGGTGGTCGCCCTTTTTATTGTACATCTATCTCGGTAATGGCAAAGCCCGTGGGCGGCGACCCACGGGCTTGTTGGGTGAGTGGAGGGATTATGACCAAACCCGCTTACGGAGAGTAATCGGTGTAAAGGAAAGGTCCAGTTTTACTGGCTGTAGGAGCAAATTGAAATAAGCCTTGCCAGTTCCTTTACACAGGGTAAGACGCGGAAAGCGGCATTCTGTTCAATGGCCAGGGCCGTTTTTCGCGCAAAATAGTTGTTGACTTGGCCGCATCTGCGCGTAATTTCCGTTGCTGCGCTGGCCATTAGATGGCCGGTATCCCAAGGTTTTGGGCCCGTAGCTCAGTTGGTTAGAGCGCGCGCCTGATAAGCGCGAGGTCGGCAGTCCGATTCTGCCCGGGCCCAGTTTTATATTCTCCCGCGACGAGTTCCGGCGATTGTGCTTGACATTTGCACAAATTCGACGATATTTAACATGTACTACTAGAGGAATATCCGGGAGAAGAAATGCTTGTCGGTTTTGTCGCGACGAATCGCAGATCACGACTCTTTGCCGAAGTTACTATTCTGGCTGTTGCAGTGGCTTGGTTTTTTGTGGTAGGGTCGGTGTTTGCATCAGACAAGTCGCTGTCGGTTTATGGAATCAATACCATGCCGTTGTCGTTCACGCAGAATAATGGGCAGTGGAATGAACAGGTAGCGTTCCGCGCGAACGCCGGTGGGTTTACGGGGTGGTTTGGGAGAGAAGGGTTGACCTATCAGTTTACACGACGCACCGGTAGGGGCACACTGCGTGTGCTCGATTCATTGAGGGTGCATGCCAGTCGCCCGTACTCAATAGAAGGACTGGATTCCTGCCTTCGCGGGAATGACATGGAGGGGGACAGCGTCGAGCAATTGGCGCTGACCGCCAAATTTATCGGCGCAAATCCGAACCCACAAGTTCTCGGCGAAGAGCTGATGGAATACAAATGCAATTACTTCATCGGGAACGATCCGACGAAATGGCGGAGGGATGTGCCAAACTACCAATCCGTAGTCTACAAGGACATTTATCCTGGGATTGACTTGAAGTACTACGGCAGCGGTGATGGCAGAATAGAATACGATTTCATCATCTCACCCAATGCTAATCCATCGCAAATCGCGATTCGCTATGACGGCGCGGATGAAGTCTGCGTTGACAATCAGGGGCAGTTGGTTGTCGAGACCGAATGGGGAGAGGTGACAGAGCATGCGCCGGTGGTATGGCAGGTGGTTGATGGGGATATTAGAGAGATCACCGCTGATTACGTGCAGAAAGAGGGGAGCACGTTTGGCTTCAGGTTGGGTGACGGATATCAGCCGGAGTATGCGGTGGTGCTTGATCCCGTGTTGAGCTATAGCACCTATCTTGCCGCCAGTGATGAGGAGTTTTGCATTGGAGTGGGCGTTGACGCAAGTGGCATCTATGTGGGTGGAAACACCTATTCCTCCGATTTCCCGGTGCAAAATCCCTTTCAGGGGACACTGTATGACAGAAGTGACGCCTATGTCACAAAGCTGAACAAGGCAGGCAATGCTCTGGTCTACAGCACCTATCTTGGTGGCAATGACGATGATTTTACAAACGGGTTTACAATCGACCAGAGTGGTCATGCCTATGTGGTCGGCGAGACGCGAGCTAACAATTTCCCGATGCACAATGCGTTTCAGTCGACCAATCACGGAATCTCCAACGTCTTCATCACGAAACTGAGCACAGGCGGCGACAGTCTGTCATACAGCACTTACCTTGGCGGCACATCTCTCGATTATGGTGAGGCCGTAGCTGTTGACAACAACGGGAATGCCTATGTCACCGGCATTTCCAGATCAGCAAATTTCCCGTTGAAGAACCCTATCCAGGCGACCGCCAAGGGAGAGGACGCATTTGTCACAAAGATGGGCGCGGCAGGTGACAGTCTGGTCTATAGCACCTATTTGGGTGGCACCAGTTGGGACGATGCTTTCGCAATCGCCGTGGACAAGGCCGGCGCCGCCTACATCACCGGGGGAACGGAGTCGACGAATTATCCGACTCTGAACCCATTTCAGGCAATCTATGGCGGGAGTCTCGAGGACTGCTTTGTCACCAAGTTGAATAGCGCTGGGAGCGCTCTTGTCTTTAGCACCTATCTGGGGGGAAACGACGACGAATATGGTTTTGGCATTGCCGTGGATACCAACTGCAATGCCTATGTCACAGGTCGAACCGGGTCCATGAACTTTCCGACCGTGAATCTGATTGAATCAGTATATCAAGGGGGCTGGTACGATGCTTTTGTTACCAAGTTGGATGGCGCCGGCAACACGCTTCAATACAGTACTTTCTTGGGCGGCAGTGACTGGGACGAGGGCGACGCAATTACTGTCGATAAGCAAGGCAATGCTTATGTGACGGGGGGTACGAATTCCAGTGATTTCCCGACCTTGGATGCCTATCAGACAACCAACCAGGGTTCGTACTCCGCCGATGTTTTCCTTTCGAAGTTGACTCCGGAAGGTAGCGCTCTTGTGTACAGCACCTACCTGGGCGGTAGTAGGGGAGACGAGGGCAGAGGAATCGCGATTGATGGCATAGGGAATGTCTATGTCGCCGGCAGAACCGATTCACCAAATTTCCCGACGCACAACGCCTATCAGTCGACAGGTAATGGTGGTGACGATATCTTCATCACCAAGCTCAGGGAATCTAAGTGTGGCGATGCCGACGGCAGCCACGACATCGACATCGCTGACGTCGTCTATCTGATAAACTATATCTTTTCCGGTGGCCCCGCGCCCAATCCCTTGGTGGCCGGAGATGCTGACTGCAGCGGAGATATCGACATTGCCGATGTGGTGTATCTGATCGCTTACATCTTCTCCGGCGGGCCGGAGCCGTGTGCGGCATGCAAATAGGGTCGATGGACTATGCCGAGCACTCGCCGTGCGCCCTGACAACGGGCAGTGTTAGCAGGAAAAGTCTCTTCCAAGTTGGGAAAGAAATGCGGGCGATGCGATATGCACCGCCCGCGTGGTTGTATAATCGAACACGGCAGAGTCGCCTCTGTCGCGAGGGAGGGTTAACCTATTTGCCGCCGACTTTCTTGGGCTCGCCGGAGGTTTTCGGCGCCTTGCCGCCTTTATGCTCCATATGCTCCATCTTTGCCGCGGTGCCCTTGGCCCACATGTTCACTGGCTCTTTGCCTTCCTGAACCATCTTGGCAGTGGCATCCAACTCGTCGCCTTTCACCGTACCCGACCATTCCATTTTGCCATTCTTGGCGCTGGAGCAGGTTGAGGTGAAATTGATCACGCCGCCTTCTTCGGTGGCAGTGTAGGCAGCCGGAGCAAAGCCGTTGGAATCGCAGGCCGAGGAATGGAAGGTACCGCGCCTAAAGGTGATGGCTTCCTTATCGCCCGTGGTTTTGCCTTCCTGGCCGATCTGACCGACGAAATGCTTGCCATCAAGCAGTCCTTTCGGTGCTTCCATCTTTTTCGACATTTCCGCGGGTTTCGGCTTCTCCTGAGGTTTCGCGGCATCTTGACCAAAAGCAGCAACCGCGAGTGCGAAGATGAACATCAGCGCGGCCAGGGCAATAAGCCACTTGGAAAAGAGGTTCTTCCGCATGTGTTACACTCCTTGTATTGGGTTTGGTTTGACATCAGGCAATGACTGGTGTCGCATACATCGAAACTGATTGACGATTCCGAGCCTATCTGGACCCCAAGTCTCGACAACTGTTTTCATGGCAAGTATTACCAAAGATCGGTCAGATCGTTCCATAAAAATGTCGTGTCAGCTTGTCATTTTCTGTGTAGAAAATACTGTGCCGCCGGGCGTCCTGTTGGGTGTTTTTGACAGCAGCGAGGGAGTCGATCCTGGGTGACTGGCCTGCAATAGCTTATGGGACGGAAGAACGACAGAGGTGGCTGGCCAAGCGGGTTGTCCGAGAAGGATTTGTTGTAGTGCCAGATCTGCCGATAACAGGGTTAGGAAAGAGTTAGTGTTTCTTTTGTGAAATATTTTGAAAAAACCTGTTGACACGGGAGAACTTGCGTATATATTAAGCGCCCCTGTGAGGAGTAGAGGTTGGAGTGTCCTGTAAAATCAAGGGCAAACATGAGGTTAGGGCACGGGGGTCGGACGAAAGCGCAAGCACGCCGACACGATCTTTGATTTTTCGGGGATGTAGCTCAGCTGGGAGAGCGGCGGCTTTGCAAGCCGTAGGTCGCCGGTTCGATCCCGGTCATCTCCAGAGGCGATAGGGCAGATAGCCGGTAAAGATAGAAAAGTTTTTCTTCGGGTGACCGGAGAAGTAACGATCTTTGACAACCAAATATCAGAGCTATGCGGAATCTTCATAAGAAGACCGTATGGCTACAGAAATCGAGCTTTTAGGATTTCGATCAAGATACTAAGAGCATACGGTGGATGCCTTGGCACGAAGAGGCGATGAAGGACGTGGTAAGCTGCGATAAGCCTCGATTAGGAGCAAACATCCTTTAAGTCGGGGATTTCCGAATGGGGTAACCCAGCAGGGTAATACCTGTCTATCATACACTGAATACATAGGTGTATGAAGCGAACGAGGAGAACTGAAACATCTAAGTATCCTCAGGAAGAGAAAACAACCGTGATTTCCCTAGTAGCGGCGAGCGAACGGGAACAAGTCTAAACCGGCGTGTACGTTAAAGCGGGTGCGCGTTGTACTGCCGGTGTTGCGGGTTCTGTCCGGACTGAAGTACCAATAGGTCGGAGAGTCAAAAACCGCATTGTTAGCCGAATAATTCTGGAACGTCAAACCATAGAGGGTGATAGTCCCGTAGGCGAAAACAATGTGGCTCTCTCGGATGGATACCCAAGTAACTCGGAACACGAGAAATTCTGAGTGAATCTAGCAGGACCACCTGCTAAGACTAAACACTACTTCGTGACCGATAGTGAACCAGTACCGTGAGGGAAAGGTGAAAAGAACCGCTGACGCGGAGTGAAATAGTACCTGAAACCGTGTGCTTACAAGCTGTGGGAGGAAGACTTCCCCTTCGGGGTGAAGTGGACTGACCGCGTGCCTATTGAATAATGACCTAGCGAGTTACTTCTCTGTTGCAAGGTTAAGGCAAATACTGCCGGAGCCGTAGCGAAAGCGAGTCTTAAACGGGCGCTAAGTAGCAGGGAGTAGACCCGAAGCCAGGTGATCTATGTATGGTCAGGATGAAATCTCGGTAAAACGAGATGAAGGTCCGAACCCACCAGTGTTGAAAAGCTGGGGGATGAACTGTACATAGGGGTGAAAGGCCAATCAAACCTGGAGATAGCTGGTTCTCCCCGAAATAGCTTTAGGGCTAGCCTCGTGATATAGTGTGACGGAGGTAGAGCACTGAATTGGTAAGGGACCCTACAAGGTTACCGACCCGAATCAAACTCCGAATGCCGTTTACATGTTCCACGGGAGATAGTCAGTGCGGGATAAGCTGCATTGGCGAAAGGGAAACACCCCAGACCGTCGGCTAAGGTCCCTAAGTAGAGCTGAGTGATAAAGGATGTGGAATTACTGAAACAGCTAGGATGTTGGCTTAGAAGCAGCCATTCATTTAAAGAGTGCGTAATAGCTCACTAGTCTAGTGATTCTGCGCCGATAATAAACGGGACTAAGCTTTGCACCGAAGCCGCGGACTTTCCAATCTTCGGATTGGAATTTGGTAGGGGAGCATTCTACTGTAGTGTGAAGGCTCATCGTGAGATGGACTGGACGAAGTAGAAGAGATTATGCTAGGACGAGTAGCGATAAAGCAGGCGAGAAACCTGCTCACCATAAACCTAAGGTTTCCTGAGGAAGGTTAATCCGCTCAGGGTTAGTCGGTTCCTAAGCCGAGGCCGAATGGCGTAGGCGATGGTAAACAGGTCAACATTCCTGTACCAGGTAATGCGAGTTTGAGCTATGGGGTGACGCAGTCGTGAAAGGGCAGCCGGCCGATGGTTATGCCGGTCCAAGCCTGTAGGAGGATAGCGCAGGAAAATCCGTGCTGTCAACTCCGAGAGGTGACGGGGAAATGAGTCTTCGGACAAACCAACTGCCCCTAAACATACTGCCGAGAAAAACCTCTGTGTTATTGCATTGTCTGTCCGTACCGTAAACCGACTCAGGTGGGTAAGGAGAATATCCTAAGGTGCTCGAGCTAACCCTCGTTAAGGAACTAGGCAAAATGGCCCCGTAACTTCGGAAGAAGGGGTGCTCCCAAGTAGGTGATAGAGTTCGCCTCTTGAGCTGAAGGGAGCCACAGTAAAGAGGCCTGGGTGACTGTTTACTAAAAACACATGACTCTGCTAAGCCCTTAAGGCGACGTATAGGGTCTGACACCTGCCCGGTGCTGGAAGGTTAAGAGGTGAGGTTAGCGTAGAGAAATTTGCGCGAAGCTTTGAATCGAAGCCCCAGTAAACGGCGGCCGTAACTATAACGGTCCTAAGGTAGCGAAATTCCTTGTCGGGTAAATTCCGACCTGCACGAATGGTGTAACAATTTGGGCGCTGTCTCAACGAGGGACTCGGTGAAACTGTAGCAGCGGTGAAGATGCCGCTTTCCCGCATCGGGACGGAAAGACCCCGTGCACCTTTACTATAACCTGGCATTGTCATTTGGACGAGTATGTAGAGCATAGGTGGGAGGCTGTGAAGCTGGGGCGCTAGCCTCGGTGGAGCCATCACTGGAATACCACCCTTGTTTTTTCGGATGTCTAACCTTGCTCCTTGAAACAGGAGGAGGAACACTGCCAGGCGGGTAGTTTGACTGGGGCGGTCGCCTCCTAAAGAGTAACGGAGGCGTACAAAGGTTTGCTCAGGCTGTTTGGTAATCAGCTGTAGAGCGCAAGAGTATAAGCAAGCTTAACTGCGAGACGTACATGTCGAGCAGATGCGAAAGCAGGTTCTAGTGATCTGGCGGTTACGCGTGGAAGTGCCGTCACTTAACGGATAAAAGGTACGCCGGGGATAACAGGCTTATCTCCTCCGAGAGTTCATATCGACGAGGGGGTTTGGCACCTCGATGTCGGCTCATCACATCCTGGGGCTGGAGAAGGTCCCAAGGGTTCGGCTGTTCGCCGATTAAAGTGGTACGTGAGCTGGGTTTAGAACGTCGTGAGACAGTTCGGTCCCTATCTGATGCGGGCGTAGGAAATTTGAGGAGAGCTGATCCTAGTACGAGAGGACCAGATTGGACGGACCGCCAGTGCACCAGTTATCACACCAGTGGTATAGCTGGGTAGCTGAGTCCGGAAGGGATAAGCGCTGAATGCATCTAAGTGCCAAGCCCACTCCAAGACTAGATTTCCCAGTCGTAAGACTCTAAAGGCACCTGGAAGATGACCAGGTTGATAGGTCATAGATGTAAGCCCCGTGAGGGGTTCAGTCGAGTGATACTAATCTGCCGTGAGGCTTGATCTTAAAATTTGTCGCGTAGGGGCGACTGAAAAGTCGCCCCCAACGTGATGGATTTGAAAGTCCTAAAAGCTTTTCTGAGTCAGTGGTCTCTTATGATTGGCGTCTGTTTACAGCCGTCAGTATGTCACTACTCCTGCGCAATGTCGTCCGTGCTGGTTCGATATGCAGGAAGAGAGATAAAGAAGACCCGCATCGCTCTGATGTTGGTGATAAATTTGCTGGACGTGTCGCGCCGTCAGTCGCGCGAAAGCACTTAAACTGACGGTAGGTCGTTGGGAAGGGATTCCCGACGACAGACAAAACACGATCCGATAAAATATCTCCGGTGGCTATGACGAGAGGGTCACACCCGTTCCCATTCCGAACACGGCAGTTAAGCCTCTCAGTGTCGATGGTACTGCCTTGGAGACGAGGTGGGAGAGTAGATCGCTGCCGGTCTAAATGAAGAAGCCCCGCTTGGAGACAAGCGGGGTTTTTTGTTGTTGGCTTTGAAAGAGAAGCTATATTGCACTCATGACGCCGAAAATTGCGATTCCATACGACAAGATTGCCGAGTTCTGCAAGAAGAATCACATCAAGAAGCTGTCGCTATTTGGTTCGGTTCTACGCGAGGACTTCACGGAGAATAGTGATGTTGATGTGTTGGTGGAGTTTGAAGCGGGGGCGAGGGTCGGTCTGGCGTTTTTTGGCATGGGGGAGCAGCTTTCAGAAATAATTGGGCGCAAGGTGGACTTTAACACCGAAGGATTCCTCAGCAAGTACTTTGTGGACAAGGTGAAGAGAGAGGCGATGACGCTGTATGACAGAGCATGATGATACATTGTGCGTGAGAGACATGTTGGATGCAGCAAGGCAGGCGATAAAGATCAGTGCCGGGACGAACCGGGCCGACTTGGATGCATTTGACACCGAGACGCTGGCTCTGAGGAAGCTGCTGGAGATAATGGGTGAAGCCTCAAGGCGCACAGACTCTGCATTCAGAGAAAGACACCCGGAAATCGAATGGAAGAGCATAGCCGCAATGCGAGATCGCCTGATTCATGGGTATGACCGAGTGGACTATGATGTTCTCTGGGATACTTGTACTAACGATCTTCCCCATCTAGCGGCGAAACTGGAAAAGGCCCTGCAAGATGAGGTGGGAGAGTAGATCGCTGCCGGTCTAAATTAAGAAACCCCGCTTGGAGACAGGCGGGGTTTTTTGTTATTGACAAAAAGGGGGTAGTGGAGTTTGTTGTCGAGAGAGCGGGCTAGGAGTAAGGTCAAAGGTTGGGGAAATTGTGGCGGAAAAGAGAGTAGTTGTTATGGCTCGGAAATTTGCTGTAGGGGTGTTTGACGCAATTGTTGTCATGGGTAATAGACTTCGGAGGGCAATTCCCGCTACCGTCGCGGGAGCACGTGATTCTTGGAAGGCACTCGCCGTATCGCCGGGTCATGTGCAGGCATTCGTGGCCGTGCTTACTCTGTGGATCCTCTGGAATCAGTGGGGAATAAACGCGAGAGTAGCTGAGATTCAAGAGCAGCAGGGAAGACTGGCTAGTGTGCCGGAACTAGACTTGTCTTTCGCGTGGAGAGACACCCTAGACAATCCGCTGGCCCCTTTCTTCATCATTCAAAATGAAGGCGGGGACTCGGCATTCGGAATCTGGCCGACTATGCAAAACCTGCTGGTGTTGGACACCGTACTCA
The DNA here is from genome assembly GCA_903930455.1 of uncultured bacterium. GTDB lineage: Bacteria > Zixibacteria > MSB-5A5 > CAIYYT01 > CAIYYT01 > CAIYYT01. Next base: position 31,956 of record CAIYYT010000004.1, read on the forward strand.
TTTACGACAGGTACCGGCCGGACAGCCATTTCAGCGTTCTGGCAGATCACTCTGGTGTGCTTGGCATGTTCACTCGCGATGCAGCGCGAACACTCGCGCCTTCTTCAGAGCAGGGATTCGTTGCGGACATTCACGATGCTCGGATAGGATCGGTGTCGGCAATTCTAGGGGGAGTACAGATGGCGGAGGTCACATGCATCTACTGGGACGGCTATCCGCAACGTCGATATGAGAAGACAGAGTATTTCATAATCGACGATACCGGACCCACTGCCAGCCATTTGCGTGTGTCTGACATGAGGGAGGGGCAGTATTGGCTGAACAAGATCAACGACCTCAAATCACGAAACGCGATTGCGGAGATGGATCAGGTGTGGCGAGAAAACTTCTATGGCACCCCGTTACCGTCCGATTGGGGAGAGTTCAAGACTCTGATTTCGGTATTATGCGCAAAGGCGTACACCAGCTACCAGGGCTATAGGGTTCAGTACAATTCGTGGAGGGACACTCTTGTGGTGTTTGATAGTACACTGGTGCCTATAGACTCGGTGCGTAGCATCCTTCTTCATCGGGCGAGGAATTAGTAACCGACTCGCCAGATTCGGAGTTTGGAGAGGTGATTACTTCCAATCAGAGTTAGTGCGCTGGTCGGCTTGTGTTGGAAGGAGAATTGACCACATGGACAAAGAGAGATTTGACGCATTGCACAAGCTCGCGGAACAAGCATGGCGCGATTGGGATCACAAGGCTCGGTATCAATGGCGTCTAGCGTTTGGCATCTGGGGCGCCGTGCTCGCAGCCATGTCAGTCATAGTCACGAGAAATATTACGGTCAATATGCTCACGACTGTAGCTGTCTGTCTTCCGCTCTTCGCTATCCATTACATTTTCTCCGCCTGGATTGAGGGCAGGATTCGAGATTGCAGGAGACAAATGTCGCAGTACGTTCAGGAAATGGAAGATATGGTCGGCTTGCGTTCAGATGAAATAGCCAAGATTCTAGGGATCATCGAGAAAGAGAGAGCCGAGGATGAAAGGGATGCAGTGATCGGAAAGACATGGACAGAGAAGCATTTGCCGTTTAACAAGAAATGGCGTTGGTGGAATTATCGCTTGTTCGTCTTTTGGCACAAGCCAGCTGCGGGTGTTCATTTGGCGATAACCTTGTTCTTGTGTTTCGTACTGCTGGTTGTCATCCGATTCATCAACCACCAACCGGTAGTTCGCCCGCCGATGTGAGAGTCTGAGGAGGAAGTGCTTTCGACAACAAACCACCCTTGCGGGTGGGGCACCGGTGTATTCTTAGATTCATGTTTGTCAGAGATTGACAATCCTTGGCTGAAACACCAAATTACCTTCTGAAACCGTAACCATGGAGGATCAGGAATGAACTTGGTTCCTAACGTTTTGGCGACGCTTGTGGGAGGCGCGATTTACTGGGTCATCGGCGGGGCATGGTATGCCGTGATTTTTAGCAAACCGTATCAGGCTGCGCTGGGATTCAGCGAGGATCAGTGGCCACAGCTCAAGAAATCGATGCCGATTGCGCTCTCACTGTTTCTGATCAGCGGTATTCTGTCGTCTTATGTCATCGGGCGGATCGTATTAGTGGCTAACGCTGCCACTTTCCTGCAGGGGATGATTGTGGGATTGTGGATTTGGGTAGGATTTGGAATTACGATAATAGTAAATCTGCAGGTATTTGAGCATCGACCGAAGCCAATGTTGTGGATCAATGGTGCTTTCTATCTGATTGCATTCCCGGTGCTTGGCGGGATCATGGCGATCTGGAAGTGACCTTGGTACAGTGGAGTAGGTCGAACGTGTCGCTGATCTGGGTAGATGCCGTTGGGGTTTGACCTACAAGACTGATTTCGCGCGCCAATGATTGTGCCGTTGCGTATATGATCTACATTATGATCGCATGGTTCATAGGATGGCAAGATGAATTGTAGACGCATCATGGTGGTCGCTGGAACATGGTTTTTTCTGTGCGTTGCGATTGCCTTTCTCTGCTGCATCTTGGCGTGCTCTGACGACAAAGGGACTACGGGGACCACCACTCCGCAAAAGGATATTACTTTCGAGCTGACCGGTAGCCAGACGATTCAGATTTGGTCGGAAGGAAAGCTGACGTTGCGGGCAACTGCGAAGAGCGGGGAGAAGCCAACTCTCACGGCAACCGGAGTAATGGGCAATGCCTCGTTTCTCGATAACGGCAACGGCACTGCTTTGATTGAGTTCTGCCCGACGAAGGATCAGGTAGGAGACTACTCTCTCAAGATAATGGCAACGACCAGTACGGAGAAGGAGAGTGCAGCGGTTCACCTGACAGTTGTGGACAGGAGTTCTTTACGCAAAGCCCTTCTTCCCGTTGCTATGGGGAATCGCTGGATCTATCAGTCAGTCCAGAGCCGGATGTTTCTGGACACAGTAGCGATCAGGGGGTCATCCTCGGACGAAGGTCGCATCATTTGGGACTGCGGGTTCTACCCAACCTTGGGGATGTTATCTGGAGGCATCGTCGTCTCTGGTGACAGCATATATTCCGCGACTCTCGGCATTCAATTCGTCATATCCGATCATGTGCCTGCTGAGATAGAGATCAATTCACGATCGACCTGCTACGAGTCTAGTATGACTCGGCGAATTGAATGGAGCGTCACTCCGATTAGTGTGCCAGCCGGTGTGTTTGTAGGATGCTTCAAGTATTCGACTTGGCAGGAATCGGCCTGTGAGAATGGCGGGAGCGATGCTATAGTAGAAGAGATTATTATCAAGCCGGGTGTGGGCATTGTCAAAACTACCCAGATCAGAAGTTCAAATTGCGCAGGCGCTTGTACTTCGCGCTGGGAACTTCTAGCCTGGACTATCCACTAGTTCGTCGTTTCGAACGATGCTGGCGGAGAGCTGCACCGCCTGACATCCATTCCTTGCGTTCATCATCAATACACTGTATTTTCACATCATGATCATTCGTAAATTGGCAATTGAGGATGCGGAAGCGTTCCGGGAAATCCGGGTGGAAATGTGTCGTCTTCACCCGGAGGCGTTCGGACAGACGCCAGAGGAAGTGGCAGCGATGTCGATGGACTCATGTCATCTGTGGTTGACCTCCAGCGATGTCTTTCCAGAGAAGTTCTTGTTGGCCGCATTTGACGGGAAGCGTATTGTCGGCACGGCGGCGTTTAAGCGAGAAGCTTCAAGCAATGTGCGCCATCGCGCCTGGATCTGGTCGGTGTACGTTCGACCTGAAGCCAGAGGCAAGGGACTCAGTAAGGCACTGATGCAACAGATCATCGACGAAGCTCGACAAATGGAAGGACTTGAGATTCTCGCATTGACGGTCTCGCTGCCGCAGACAAGCGCACGGACGTTGTACACGTCGCTCGGATTCTTCACGACGGGCTTGGTTCTGCACGGCTACAAATTGCCCGACGGCCGCTACATCGACCACGAAGAGATGATGCTCTGGCTGTAGGGCGTCCGGTTTTGTTGTGCTGCTAAGCAAAATGCGTAATGTAGTAATGAAGTGAGACTCTCGTTGCGAGGGTGAAACCCACACATCAGGTGGGAGCACAGGCGGATTGTTTCACAGGAGGAATTATGAAGCACAGGTTGTTGGTTACTGCCGTGGCTATAATGGCTATCGCCATGGTCGCGGTTGCTGTCGCGCAGGAGAAACCATGGTACGACATGAAGAACTGCGAATTCTGTAAACCTTGGTTGACGCCGGAAATGATGAAGAACTGCACGTGGGACCAGCGGGAGGTCTCGAATGGAGTGATGACGCTCTGTTTCTTCCCGGAAAGCTTCCGCGAATCTTACAAAAAGGCCAGCGCTCAGATGGGGGCGCTGTCTAAGAGGGCTGCTACAGGAGAGAAAATACCGATTTGTGGAAGTTGTGAGGCGATGGGAAGCTTCTTCATGCGAGGCGCGAAAATGGAAGAGGTTCCGACTAAGAGCGGAGTGGTGCAGTTGCTGACCGCTAGCGATTCCAGTCTGGTTGCTGATATGCACAAATGGGCCAAGCGAAACGCCGAAGAACAAAAGAAGATGCTAGCGGCGGAAAAGAAGTAGAAACGGTTGTCAGGAGCGCAGGGCTCCTGACTTACATAGCTACGAGCAAATACGGGCGACTGAGACAGTCGCCCGTACGAAATTATGGGCGGATCAGAATATGCCGATGGCGACACCAATATTGAAGGTTGGGCCTTGGAGATCATCCTGCGTGTAGTAAAAACTCTTCACATGGTCAACGAAACGATAGCTGCCGCCAACGCTCAGGCGGACATTGCGCGCGACACTCGCCGATAGATCAAGCTGTGGCTCCAACACGAAGAACCCATGTCTGCGGTGATATTCACCGTGATAGTCACTGAGATTGTCACCAGTATAGCCACTATTATAGTCATAGCGGTGTTCATTGGTTGCTCCACCACCGACTAACACACCAAAGGAGAGCTGGCCGGTCCGCGGTCTACCGGCGATGACGCCAAATTCCAGCCCGCCATACCCCAAGTCCCACTCGTTGTTGTGGTTGAAGTCGTCATAGTGGTTAAGCGCCTGGGGTCCGGGCCCGTCGGATTCGGGTCTGGGCAGACCGTAGCCTGCCAATCCGACATAGAAGCTTCGATTGATCTCTATCCCGCCACGAATTCCAACCATTGGCTTGATATCATTGCGAATCTCGCCAATCTTAAGTTCGGGCTCAAGATACCAGCCGATATGCACCTTAGCTTCTTGAGACTCTTGAGGATGCCACACAGGTTTCTTATGGACTGGTGTTTTGACCACCGCAAATGAACTCGCGGTCATTCCGAGAGTCACGATGAGTATGAGTAGCTTCCGCATTTAATCCTCCAATCGATTCGTAAAGCAGCATTTCGCTTTCATGCACTACTTGCATACAAGAAGTATGCCGATGTCGCTAAATCAGTGGGGGATCGAGCATTGAGACGATTTCGAATATGCTGCCATGCACAAAAACTGGGCGGAAGCGATCACGCGGCACTCAAAGTACACACGGGCGCCACACTCGAGGCGTTAGTGCTCAACTCCCGCCGGGTTGGCTGGCACCGCTCTATACTCTGCTACTTCTGTTCGCCTTTGAGAGTCTGACGGTCATAACCCCAGCCCTTGCAGGAAGGGACATCGATCAGAATCAGATCGGTTGGAGCATGAGCTGTTAAGAGCAATTTGTCTTCAAGGTCGACGCGTGCCTGATCGTTGGTTTTCAATCGCTGATCGTTGAGTCGCAGGTCA
>CAIYYT010000005.1 GCA_903930455.1 uncultured bacterium
CCCAGTACTTTCTTCAACTTTCGATCTATCTCGATGAAAAGCAGCGGGGCAGAGTCAATAATCTCAAGACGTGAATTGCTTTGAGGCTCACTTACTGAACACTCAACAACACCTTCACCTCCCGAGTTGTGCCATTTAGTGCCGAAACTCATAACTCAAGACGTCGCTGAACCTCGTTTGTAAATTCGCTTGTGCCCATCTGTTTGACATAAACCTCACCGGTTCGTTCATAACAAAGATGGATTTCATGGACCCTCCAGATTTCCTCTTGGATCTTTCGTAATGACCGGTGCATTTTTATTTCAAGGTATTTGCCCATCATTAATGCCATAAAGCAAACGAGCATATGAGCCCTGATGGCATCCTCCGTGCGATGAAAGATCGGTCTGGCCTGCAGGTCGGATTTGCTCATACGGAACGCCTGCTCCACGTTCCAGAGATCATGATAGTAGTCGATAACTGCACTACTCGACAGTTCCTTCTCAGTGATGTTGGTGACATAACCTTTGATGCCAAGAAGCTTCTCTGCCTTTGCCTGAAGATTGGTATCAAAGATAAATGGCCTGTCGGTGTCCTTTGTTTTCTTGACAAACTTTGCCCGCCGACCGGACTCGTTTTTATCCAATAGGGCAAGCGCCCGTTTGACCTGTTTATCGAACTCTCGCTTGTCCTTCTTGTACCGGGACTCCGAGAAATCACAGATCATGGTGGCATTCTTTACTGCAGACTTGTAGCTGAAGCGCCGTAGAGCCTTATCGATACGCGGTAGTGTTTTGTGAATCTGATCGATGAGGCTCGCAGCAGTACTCGCCAACCGAGCCCCTACGATGTAGCGGTATCCTTCATTCTCAAGTTTCAGTATGTTGTCTTTTGAGAGCATACCGGCATCGGCCACAATAACCGGCTTGGTTTCGCCAACACGCTCCTGAAACCGTTGAATGACCTTGAGCATCGTTTTTCCCTCGAAAGTGTTGCCCTCGAACACCTCATGCATGACCGGAAAACCTGAACGAGTGGTGATGAGGCCAATGACGATCTGTGGCTGCATCGGCTTGTTGTCCTTGGAGAAGCCCGGCTTCTGAAAATCGTACTCCTTGAAGGATTCGAAGTATAGGGTGGTGACATCGTACAATACCAGGCTGAACTGCTCCTGCAACTCTCTTTGAGCGGTTTTGATGGCTGCGGCTTCTATCTCCTCCTGATGCTCCAAGAGCTTCGGAAATAGGCGATAGAGGGTTCGCTTCGCATAGGTGACCTTGAAATGCAACTCAAGAAGTTCCATCGAGCGCAACTTCGATGTCGGCTCGATGATGCGCATGAGTGCCAAATCAAGATACAGTTCCGGCAAAGATCCTAAGCCGCATTTTCGGGCACAGGCGAGCAGCGCATTGCGGGCAAACTGATGGGTGATGCCAACGGCGCTTGATTTGTCAAGAACCGCCTTGAACAGTGATGATGAAAACGGCGTATCAGTACCAGTATCAGTAAACAGATTTGGCTGGCGGCAATGGGCTTCGACGTATTGTTTGGCCTCATCCAGCAACAATTCAAGCTCGTGCTCGTCGTGGGCGCTGCCAATATGTTTGAGAAAAGAACGTCCCGTCCCTTTATTCTGGACTACCTGTACGGCAGTTGCTCCAGATGCAGTCTGCACCTTTCTGATTTTCAAGTCCCCACGCATAGGGAGAAGATAGCATTAGTGCCAATACTCAGGAACCCGGAAATCTTAACTGTAATAAAATAGAGAACTTAATTTTCTTGGTCAGTGCTTTTTCAAATTTTGGCACAAGTCAGGATCCAGAAATATTTCATTTACGGATGTTCTCAAGTCTTTCTGCTATCTATCCCTGGGTTTCTGCTGCTATTAAAGAAGGCACCATTCTCCCAACGTCAACAACCATCAGTAGAAC
>CAIYYT010000006.1 GCA_903930455.1 uncultured bacterium
CAAAAGTTGCAATAACGAACCAGGACATGTTCGTACTTCGCCGTGGTGAGTGAGTCTGTCGGTACCGAAGGCCTAGTGGCTCGCGCTGTTAGATACAAGCCGTCCGGCTGACACGCCTTGATGTGTTTATGCGCCGTCAGGAATCCTTTCCTGACGGAACTCGGGTGCCCCGATGACTCTGTCATTGTGAGGAGTGCGGGTTGTGTGTGGTGTGGTAGGGAAGCACGACGAATCAATCTCGATTCCCGCCACATCATCGCGAAGGTGCCCCATCTACCCTTGATGGGTCTCGTAAGTCTTCCGTTGCGATCGTCTTCGATTTGGGTCAAACCTGTCCTGACGAAAGCTACCGAAGAACAGTTAACGCCGTCGACCGGAACCCGTAATAGAGCGTATCGTGACAACCGTGAGTCCGATCGACATCGTTACAGTAGCGGACGTTTGCGATGTCGATGTCTCAATGGAGGAGCGTCCCCTTTTCCCCGCAACCCGTTCGCGTTTCCTGACTCATAGGAGTCTTGGATGAGTCGATCAGACTGTGTCCAGAGAATCTCTTGTCCTGTCCGTGCCTTGGGTTCTACTCAGGAGTGCGTGTCAGCGGCGCCGGCCATTCCCGCGAAAACGGCGACCCTGGACAATCTTCGAACGACACAGCGAGATCGCACAGACTGTTCATCCGCTAGGGAAAACGCAAGTCGAGGTTCGCCTGTTCTTTGACATCGCGAATAGCATTATTCGCGCCATACGATAAGTCTCGCCCCTTGTAGGTCTCCGCCTACAGCGGTAGGGTGCCTCTACGGTAATCGTGAAATACCGCTTGGATTGTCTAAGCCGGTGTGTATATTCTCCTTCCGTTTGCCGAAGATGCAAGTATGAGACGACTATACCTACTGATCACCCTGCTGCTGTTTGCCCAATCGGCATTTTCACAGCGCATTACCGACTTCTATAAGACTGCCGACGAATACGATTTCGCCGTTGAACGAGCCGGTCAGATCATCGGTACTCAACATGCCGTCTGCAATGGCTGGCAAGTTAATGGCACTGACTCGCTTCTCGCTTTTACGATGCAAACCAAAACCGCTTATGCTCACGGAGGCAATACCTTCAATCTCGATATTGCCTGCGAAGTCGGGTATCTTCCGATCGGACTACCGAAAACCTATCAATACACTCTGAGTCTGTTGAGCACCAAGGTGAGTCACACCGGTGAATTTGGCGACTCGAGCTACTCTGGTCGGACAATCAGAATGGGTGTTACCCAACCGGTATCGTACCATATGAGACGTCATGCGATCCTGTTCGACAACAATTTCGCTCTGCAATGGGAAATCGCAGTGCTTCCCGTTAGTAGACTCGCAAGCGGCGACAGCGTTATCGCCGAAACGGTAATCCCCCAGCTTAATCAGGCGATGAAGTTCACTGTGTACAGTCTGCCTGATGAAATGATCACCTATGAAGGCAAGCAGATCTCGGCGCGCACTTTCCGAGTCGATCCCGCCAACCAGATTCTCTATTTCGACGGCAGCGGGCGACTGCTGAAAGCTTACGATCCAACTCAGAAGATCACGGTCCGTCGGCTGGCGGTCGGCGAAAAAGCCGAAATTGCTTCCGAATCCTGGTTCGCGGTATTCATGAAACGGTTGCCAATCTACGGCCTTCTGGCGGCGTTCGCCGCTACTTGGTTTCTGGCATTGGCGTATCGCGATGCCAAACGTCTCGACGTTGTGGTGATGATCGTTGCCAGTGCAGTGCTGTATTGGTTGTCGTTGCAGCTTTTGACACCGCTCCAAAATGCCTACTTCGGGATGGCATTTGACCCCAGAGCCGCATCATCCAGTATCTACATTGTCCTGCTCGGCTCGGCATTTCTATTTGCTCTTGTGGAGGAGTTGACCAAGTTCGTTTGCGTGTTTCTGCGTTCACTCTTGAAAATGGGACATAATCTCAGACTCGGTATCGCTCTCGGCGTGGCTTGTGGGGCCGGTTTTGCATTGATGCAGGCAGCCAACCTGCTTGCTTTTACGCCGAGCGGCGCCGCTGCTGTTCCGGCGGACCTGGTGCAGAAGTTTCTCTCCATCGGTCTAAACACTGCAACCGGCGCCCTGATTGGGTTCTTGATTATAGCCCGTTGGCCGTGGGCATTTTATCTCATTCCGATCGGGATCAAGACTCTTTTCAACTGGTTGCCGTTTTTTGTGCAGAAGGGAAGCCTGCGACCGGCGTCATATTCTCTTCTCACATTTGTCCTTACGGCGCTGACGCTGGTAGCACTCTATCTGCTTTATCGACGTGCCCAACCTCTCAAGTCGTCTGGTCGAATCGAAACATCGAGATAGGTTTTTTAGCTTGCCGTGCGGGTCGATTGTAATATATTGTGCCGACTGTGGCTTAAGGTTGCCGCAGTGGAGATCATGTTGTTCTAGGAGGATATTGTCAATGGCAATGAAAATCAGCGATGAGTGTACTGCCTGTGGGCTCTGTTTACCGGAATGTCCCAATGAGGCGATCTCCGAGGGTGATATTTACGTCATCGATGCTGATAAATGCGATGAATGCGTCAATGTTGATGGTGGTTCCCGCTGCGTGGCAATTTGCCCCGTTGAGTGCATCGCCAAAGCGTAACTTGAATTCACGGCATTCGGGGTGTCCCGCCATTTTGGGGCACCCTTTTTTTCTGTATGTTCACAGGTAAGCAACTAATCACGATTATCCTGACCGGATTGATTCTGATCATACTGATTCAAAACAGCTATGCGGTCAGACTCAGGTTCCTGTTCCTGTATTTCTCGCTGCCTCTGTCGATACTGGTGTTGGCAGTGTTATTGGTCGGTGTCCTGATCGGCCACTGGCTCAATCGGCGAAAATCGCATGCCTCCAAAAGGTGAGTTCCGCTTCCTGGACGGCATCGCACCCGCTGACGCCGCCTTTGAAGCTACCGGACACGACCTTGCGGAAGTGTTTGGTGCGGCAGCCCGCGCTGTGTTCACCATTATGATTGATCTCGACCAAGTAAAAACCATCGTCTCCCGACAGGTGAAGCTGGAGGCAGATTCACAAGACGAATTGCTTTACGCCTGGCTATCCGAGTTGGTCTATCTCAAGGACGTCCACAGGGAACTCTACTCCGATTTCGACTTGGCAATTGCTGTCGGCGAAACGCTGCGACTGCAGGCGACAATAAGGGGTGACTCTGTTGACAATCTCGCCGGGCTGACACTGACTGATGTCAAGGCGATCACGTATCATTTATTAGCAATCGAATCTACCACGAGCGGTCTGAAGGCAACGGTTGTCGTGGATTTGTGAGTATGGAAAAAAGGAAAATCAAGAGTGGTGTTTGGGAGATTCCCGTCAGCGCCAAGCCGGGAATGCGAGTGCCGGCGCGGCTGTACTCGTCGGATCGGCTGATTGACTCGCTTGACCAAGGCGTTTTCGAGCAGATCACCAACGTCGCCAGTTTGCCGGGAATTGTCGGACAAGCCCTCTGCATGCCGGATGGTCATTGGGGTTACGGTTTTCCCATCGGTGGGGTAGCGGCCTTCTCCACGTCCGATGGCGTGATTTCGCCGGGTGGCATCGGATTCGATATCAATTGTGGCATGCGACTCTTGCGCACGAATCTCACGCTGGAGGAACTCCGACCCAAACTGCCGCAGCTTCTCGACAGGCTGTTCAAATATGTTCCTGCCGGAGTTGGCGGCAAGGGTACGGTACGTCTGAAGAAAAGCGAATTCGAGAAGGTGCTTCTGGATGGGGCCGACTGGTGCCATGCCAACGGTTTCGCCAGCGACAACGATCTCGACAGCATCGAACAGCGCGGTCGTCTTTCTCCCGCCGATCCCGCGGAAGTGTCGGCAAAGGCGATGGAACGCGGTATTGATCAACTCGGCACTCTGGGGTCCGGCAACCACTATCTGGAATTGGAAGTAGTAAAACCCGAGAACATATTCGATCAGGAACTCGCCAAGCGTTTTGGCATTGATCGACCTAACCAGATTGTAGTGATGGTTCACTGCGGATCGCGTGGTTTCGGGCACCAAGTGGCGACTGATTACCTGCAGATATTCACCAAGGCGGTACAGAAATACAGCATCAAGATCAACGATCGTGAACTGGCTTGCGCCCCGTTTTCTTCGCCGGAAGGGCAGGCCTATTTCAGAGCGATGACCTGCGCCGCCAACAATGCGTTTGCCAATCGGCAGGTGATTACTCACAATATCCGCCGTGCGTTCGTTGAGGTCTTTGGAAAGACCGAAGGCGAGTTGGGATTGCAGACAGTGTACGACGTAGCGCACAACATCGCCAAGATTGAGCGGTACAACATCGAAGGTCGGGAACAGGAAGTGATTGTTCATCGCAAAGGCGCAACCCGCGCGCTGGGTCCGCAGGCACGCGACCTGCCGGCGAAGTACAAGGACATCGGCCAACCGGTGCTCGTTGGTGGTTCGATGCAGACCGGTTCGTACTTGCTCGTCGGAACCGATCTCGCCAGACAGGAGACTTTCGGCTCCACGTTACACGGCTCCGGCAGAACCATGTCGCGGATGCATGCCAAAAAGATGGTACGTGGCGATCAACTGCGCCGCGAGATGGAAGAGCAGGGGATTCTTGTCAGAGCGGCCTCAATGAGCGGATTGGCCGAAGAGGCCGGAATCGCCTATAAGAAAATCGATGATGTGATCGACGCCGTCGACAGCGTAGGTATTTCCCGCAAGGTGGCCAAGCTACTGCCGGTTGGAAATATCAAGGGATAGCACACAGCTACAAAAAAGCGAGGGCGCGACTCTGGTCGGGTAGAGGGGGCTAGGAAACTACCCAAGGACAACAGAGAAACACCCTCAAAAGTA
>CAIYYT010000007.1 GCA_903930455.1 uncultured bacterium
TGGCAACTATGTCAAGATGCTGGGGCTGAGCGATCCGGGGGGCAAGTTCACCGAGTGTATGCGGCTGTATCTGGTTCTCCACTCCGATCACGAATCCGGAAACGTCAGCGCACATACAACATTCTGTGTCAATTCGGCCCTCTCCGACCTTTACTATTCGCTATCAGCCGGTTTGAACGGTTTGGCCGGTCCGCTGCACGGATTGGCTAATCAGGAGTGCTTGGGCTGGATTCTGGAAACGAAGAAGAAGTTTGGTGGAGTGCCCTCTGAACAGGAACTTAAGCAATTCGCATGGGAAACGCTCAATTCCGGCAAAGTCGTACCGGGCTATGGCCATGCGGTACTTAGGATTACGGACCCACGCTTCACAGCGTTCCTCGACTGGGGCAAGAAAAACATCCCTGAAGATGAGACTTTCCAGCTCGTTTCGCGGGTGTTTGATGTCGTGCCAGAGGTGTTAAAGCAGGTTCAGAAGATCAAAGATCCTTGGCCGAACATCGATGCCGGATCGGGTGCACTTCTTTATCATTTTGGCTTGACAGAATTCCCCTATTATACTGTATTGTTCTCCGTTTCGCGGGCTCTAGGGGTTTGTGCCCAGGCCGTTGTGGCCCGTGCTATGGGCTGGCCGCTCGAGAGGCCTAAGTCAGTCACCACAAAGTGGCTAAAAGGCAAAGCCAGTTGAAAATTGTGGAACTCTGATGGCTTTTGATCGTTAAATATGCGAAAGAAGAAACTATGACATCGCCAGATGTTTAGCGATTAGATAATCCTACCAGAAGGACCTGAGGAATTATCGCTTCAGATTGCTCCTCGGGGACCCTTCTTTAGCCTACCCTGTACCCAACGGGCGGGAGCGGTCGAAAGATCACTCCCGCCTTCCTTTTTGTATCGGCAAATGCTGGTTCCTCATAACCGGCTGAAAAAGTGCATAGACGCATAATCAAATCTGTCGCGTTAGCTCGCGCAGTTGCCGGAAGTCGGTGAGAATGATCCGCTTGTCCTGCAAAATGCCCGGCAGAAGATCGGACACAAGGAAGCGATAGTCCCATTGTCGTACTTGTCGATAGCTCTCCTCTGGCTGGTCATCGGCTGCGCCATTCGGCAAGGTCGGATGAAAGTAAATCTCGGTGATACCTGTTGGCAGTTGGTTGAGAACTTCTGAAGTATAATTCTCCTTCTCCTGATAACTTCCAAAATTGTCAATTGGGATGTAGATCAGGTTATCTGGTATGTGAATGCCTCGTTTTCTGATGTTACCGACCCAATCATCCATGATGCCCATCTGCATAAGCAACAATCTGGAACCGGCTCTGACCGGCAGCCTGAACTCCGCCGCAAGTTGCACATAGATTTCGGCGAATTCCGGTCGCAACTGCAGCGCGCCTTCATGGCTATCAATGTGCGTCACGTCCACGCCATCAGTGCGCGCCTGCTCTATTTGCGCTTTCGCCTCGCAGTATGCCTCCTCAGGCAGGGCATGTTCGAAGAACTCAGCTCGATCGGGATGAAAGCGGTTATTGCTGCCTATCAGCGAGGGAATGCTGGCGGGCGTCGAAACAGACCGAGAGCCATCGTCGGTGTAGTCGCTTGTGAGACTGAGGTGGACGCCACAGGAAAAGCCCGGTTGCTGCCGGTACAGCGTCAACGCATCCTGATAACCTGCCGCAGACACGATGACGGTCGTCGAAGTGATTCGTAACACCCCGAACAGTTCCGCGACTGCCCTGTTGACATTCGTGTTAAGACCGAAGTCATCCGCGTTTACGATCAACAATCTGTCATGCGGGCCATAGCCGAGGTGCTCGGCGACAGTCGCCAAGCGCCCGCGAAACATGTACGTTTCGGGAGGGGCAAAAGTATACATGACAAGAGAATAGCCCGAACCGATAGCGGTTGCAAGAAGTATCGGTGTTGATCTGACCGTCGAAAAAATAAGGGAGTGGTGGAGGGGGGATACCCGATTCTAACATCAGGCGGCTGGTTGGTCCAGCGCGCACCACTCCCAATCTCTAACAACTCAGAAAAAATAGTCACACACAAAATGGCCAACCGTTTCAAAAGCAAACACTGTGCCTGAAGGCCATAAACTCCACGTTCGTAGCACCTTTTCCAGCCCCTAACTAGAAATGGACAAGGAGTTTGGATTGTGAGTTCCGCAAGCAGGAGCTGTATTGTCTCCGATGACTGGTCTATCTGTCAATTGAGGAGAATATTCGTAATAATATGCAATTTGTTGCCTATTCGCCTACCGTTTCCGACCGCACCTTCACCACAGCAGAATATGGCCGTGCGGCAGCAGCCACCGCCTGGGCTTGCGCCCAAGCGGCAGTTACTCCGCTAAGAAATCACGAGGAGATTAGTCAGCACAACCGCAGGATCCCGCCCCACCGGAGAAGATGAATGAGATGATCGTGACAACGTCAGATATGTCAACTCCCATATCGCAGTTGCAGTCACCTGCTACCATCGTTACTGGTGCCGAGCCGCCGGAGAAGATACGATTGATCAGATAGACTACATCTGAGATATCGATCCCGCCGGATCCATCCGCGTCACCACGAGTCACATAACATGCCGGGTACTTGGCTGCCGCAACCGGACCATCTCCCGTTCGAAAGGTGGCAAGGATACGTCCGGAAGGAGCAATCTCGGTGACCGAATCATCGCTAAAGTTGCAGCTAACGACTGTACTGTCACTGACGGCAATGACAGCCGTCACACCAAGACCGGTGTATATCGGATTGCCCGGCCCGCGCAAGACGGCGAAGGCGCTCAGGTCAACTGTGTAGACTTCTCCGTGTCCCGTGAATCCACCCGCCGCCAAAAACAATATGCCGGAACGTGTAATCGCCAGACTTGCAGGGGCACCGCCAATCGGCAGACTGTCGACGACATCACCGCTCGCCGGCGCAAGTCTATAGAGAATGCCGGACTGCGTGGCATAGTTACCGGAGCAAATAACATAAAGGTAATCATCATAGCCAAGCGCGATGTCCTGTGGGTTGGTGCCGACTGGGATAGTGCGCACGACGGTGTTTGAGACAAGATCGAACAATTGCACATATCCTTGTCCGTAAGTGTAGTTGCCGAAGTCGAAATTGGTGACGCATACATAAGCGGTGCGACCGACAATCACGACTCCCTCAGGCGACCTGCCGACGCCATATTCGCCGATTACGCTGCGCGTCGCGATGTTGACTTTGGTTACCGTTGAAGACAACAGGTTAGTAATCAGGGCATTGTTGTTGTCGATCAATGCGCCCGTGTATGGATTTCTGCCGTTGCCGAGGAAGAGCGTTCCGAGCGGAGATATTGACGGCAGCGCATAGAAGTAAAGATCATTTGATGTCGAATTGACGGCAATACCGGTATTACCCGCGACCAGGAAATCATTCGGCGCCAGACCAAGTGTTGCGACATTCCGGCTGATCGTGCTGTCGGTTAGCTTCACGAAATCGGCGGTCTCCCCTAGCCCGTTCACGATGATCAAGTCTCTGGTTACCGCCGCGGCTTGCGCGCACAGGATTGTAAACGTCAGTAAAATATATCTGAATCGCATTGTAGATATCCTCATAGTCATAGTTGAATTGTTAGTGAAGTGGTGATAGACCTCCCCGGCATCGGCACGCGCTCAAGGATTTCATAACGCACATCCCCGGCATTGTAAACCGCAAGCGTAAGCACCTCGTGCATGCCAAGCAAAGTCGCTTGATACTCAAGCGACAGATCATGCAGATGATATGCCGACAACGATTTGGTGTTTGCCTCGCGGATAAAGCGTGCTCCAGTGAGACTGTATGTGTAGTCGAACTTACAGCGCCAAAGGCGGAAAGTCAGACTCACTCTCTCGCTGTGATCGGGCTGAAATGGAATGACTTGGCCGTAGTAGTTCTCGGCGCGTGACAGGTTGACCGGATTCTGTGTCGTGCGATGATACTGCGCGGACAACCTCTGATTGCTTGTGCTGACCGTCAGGCTCGTTTCGGTGCCATCGACTCGCGCACGAGCCAGGTTAACCGGCGTGTATTTGCCGTCGAAACGCTGCCGCCAGAAGATCATGCCATCGACATCATTAACAAACCGCCGCACTTGCATGGTCACGATTACACTGCCTCGCGATGCAACGCTCAGCTGTACGTCCCGCGATCGTGCTCGTTCTGATTGAAGATCGGGGTTACCAATGGCGAA
>CAIYYT010000008.1 GCA_903930455.1 uncultured bacterium
TATTCGTTTATCAGGTCGATTTGGCTCTGTGCCCGCGTGACCATTTGATTAATCTGGTCGGTGGTCAGGATGTGGAGCACATTGTAGGCCACGATTGTCACAAAGCTCGTATTGTGCCCAAGGGCGGTCGGATCATTGTCCCGCAAGTACTGAAAACCGGAATAGTCCGCCACTTTGCCGGGCGGGAGGAATGACTGGCCCCCCAGACTACCGGTCAGGAATCCCAAACCATCAAAAGCTATCGTATTCCGCTGCGCAAGGTCTGAAAGAGTTCGCTCAATGTTGTATTCCTCGCCAGTACCTCCGGAGCCTACCGTGAATCCGCCCGCTAGTGAGAATACTAGCGTGTCGCCGGGAACTGAAAATGCGATAGCCACGTCCTTGGCTCCCGTCGGTTCGCCCGAGGCAAAGCTGAAGATAGCAGTCACGGTAGATGGGCTCGTATGGGTAATCGAAGTCCCACTGATATTTCCAATCATGACACTAAATGGCCCGTCGCCCGCCGGTGGCGGTGGCGGGAAATCAGTATCCAACGAAAAAGTCACAAGGAGATTTGCTGTGCCCGGCTGAGCCGAATTCGGGCTGATTTGTGTGATCTGATTCGACTGATGTCCGATCACGACACCGGGGAACGCAAACAAAAGGGTCACGACAAATATCCCCCACAACAACCCTGTCCTGCCTCTTTGGGATGTGCCAGCGAGACAAGGCCAAGTTCCGCTTCGTACAGACGAGGAGGATTGTACGATCGTAGATTCTGTCGATTTCATCTGTCAATCTCCGTTTGTATTATTGGTTTATTTTCGATTCTACTCGATTCTGCCACACCAAATTGGAATGCAGGCCCAAAGACAAAATATCCTGTCGTCTTATCCCCTCCCTGCCATTAGCCACAGGGTTCTAAATGAACTGACGCCAACCTTCGAAGAAACTTGCGGAAATTTTCACTGGCAAAGTCGCTGCAGGAAAAGTTTTCGACATCCAATAGTTCAAAGAGGGAAGCCTTCGTCAAACTTCCCGCCTCTGACTCAGTTGGGTGTCGGATTCTATTTGCATATCTGGCAAGGCGCAGAGCCGCCTGAGAAGATATAGCTGATCAAGTACACTTCCGGCAAAGATACAGGCAATCAGATAGACAGCCGCTTATGTTGATTTCAATTCCACACGCGGCACCTTATCGCCCCTTCTTTGGGTCAGTTCCACAGGTGTACGAAAATGAGCTCTGACCATTGACCATCCCATCTTGCGGCATGCTCTGGCCGATCACAGCCCGAATGTAGTCGACATCAACCTGCTCGCTACTGACGCGCACCCGAAGGTGTCCAGAGCTGGAAAATAACTCGCCCTTGTTGTAGCCGTACTCCTTTGCATGATCATTACGGGCATTTCGTTGGGAAGGCTGTGGGACGAGCTGGTAAATGATGCCATCCAACTCCTGGCGTGCAAAGAAATGGTCATGACCATGGAAAACGATGGTGACATTGTTTTCAACTAACAAACTGTGAATTGGCTTTTCCCAATCGGTCCGGTTCGCTTTGAAAGTATCCTTTCCGTCCAATTCATGTCCACCCCACTCATAGAGGGTAGCGGCTTCAGCGCCACCGCGACCGCTCTTGTCCATTCCGCCTGTTAACTGATGAATGAAGACGAACTTGTATTTCGCCTTCGATGTACGCAGCGTGCGGGCAAGCCAATCGTATTGTGTCTTGCCGATCGTCATGTCCCACGGCTCTTTTCTGCCACGAGTGGGTCGTGATGTCCAATATGGGTCGAGTACAACGAACAGCGCATCCCCCCAGGTCCAAGCGTAGTAGTCCTGAAGCAGCCCTACATATGGATGCGTCTCCGTGTTACCACTGTAGAATTCACCGGGCTCAGGATTGGGAAAGAGGAGCTTCCTCTGATTGCACGACCAGACCGCCAACCCATCGGCTCCCGTGGCATCGGATTTGGAAACTTCCTCGCCGTCATGGTTGCCAATCACCAGAAATATCGGGGCGGAAAACCCGATCAGACCGAAGTAGTATCTCTGCGCGGCGTATTGTCGCACGGCGGTCTCTCGACTTCCGTGCTTGCCTGTCATGAATGTGTCGCCGAGATCGATATGGAGATCTGGATTATCAGCCAGTACGTTTGCCAGACAGGCTTTGTAGAGTTCGGGTTGGCAGTTTCCGTCCAGATGCGAATCGGATGTGACTGTGAAAGTGAAAGGTTCCCCAGGTTTCCGACAGGTCCGAAAAGAGCCATCACCTTGCTCAGGGAATAGTGGTTCTCCTGTGTCAGCATTCACAATCCGGTACTCGTAGGCAGTGTTTTCCTCCAACTCATCCAGCACAATTTCGCGGGGTTGTTCTGCTTCTATTTCGAACACATCTGTCTTAAGAGCCAGACCCTTTCCGCTTTGGCTGCAAGCAACTCTTACCTTCTTGGCATCGCGAAGCTGGACGCTTAGTGTGATGGAGTGGTCAGTCGGACGGCTAAGGATGACATTGCCAGGGTACTGCGGGATGTCGGTCTGGAAAAACTCGGGCATTCGTCGGTCCCGACCGCGATTCTGCCTGCCCCTCGATCCAATCTCTTCGCCTGCCTTTGCACTCGTAGGAATTGCCAACATGAGCAGACAAATGAGGAGATTGATAGCAGCCGTTCGCAGCCGAATTCTCATTTTCTTCCCTCGTCCGGCCTTGTATAGATCACGCGCAATTCTGCGCTGTCGAGGACAAGACCCTTCATAGCATCAAGCAGAACTTTACGACTAACTTCGTAGGGGGACACAGCGATCTTGGGAGGTGCGCTCAAGGCATAGACAGTATAAGTGTAAAGTTTCGGACCCGGTCCCTTCGAATGCGGCGGAGCGTATTCCGTTTTTCCGTTGATGCTGTTGTTGCCCAGCGTGCCTACCCCTTTAACGTTCTTCGGGAGGCTCGTGACTTCGGCCGGGATGTTGTAAAGAACCCAATACCACTTCACTTCACCGCCCTTGGGAATGTGGTGCATGATAACGGCGAAACTCCTCGTCTCCTTAGGAGCACCTCTCCATTCAAGCGGCAGTGTGGAGGCGGTTCCGTCGCCAGTGTAGTCCTTCGGCAATTGTCCGCCATCGGCCACCTCAGGGCTGCGAAGTACGATCGTCTTGCCAGCGCCCGATACCGCTAGCTCCTTCATCCTTTCCGGGGAGTCCTCATTCCGTGGGGGGCGCGTCTGACCCTGGAGAATGACAAGAAGACTTAAGACGGCGATGAAGGTTGCTGCCAAGAAAATCCCAATGCGTCTCATTTCCCCTCCTCGGCTGCCTCTTTGGGCGGAAAGAAGAACGTATCCGTATCAGGCAGCAACACATTGTCCTTTGTGGCTTCGGAGTAGATATAGGTAGGGGCACTAGTATATCCATCTAGGTTGCGCAATTTGACAAGCGTTTTACGCTGTTCTTCAGTCAATGTCCGATTCACCTTCGCGAAGGCGACAGCATAATAGTAAGACATTTCGCCGTCCAACTCACCGTAGCGACGACCTAGTGCGAGCACTTTCTCCCTGTCGACCGGTCTACCCGTGAGGAACTTGCGCAGTTCAACCGCGATGGCGCGCCGCACGTCGACGACCTCAAGGAGTGCCTTGCTCTGTATTGCGGGAATGGTGGTAATGCACTTCCGCTGTTCGTCGAAAAGGGTGTTAAGGAACTCCTCGCCATTGTCGCCAGTCACCGACGTGCTGATGTCGAAGTCCCGCTTGCCCATCGCGGGCACATCTTTCATATAAAAGCCACCGAAATAGGTACCATGTCGCTCAGGGCAGAAGTAGACATCCGCTTCAACAGACCCGGCATACCAACTGAAGAATTCACTCGCATAAGTCATATAGGCGACGTTGGTCATCTTGTCCACGCCTCTCGGAAGCTTGTACTGTTCCATGTCGACATCGGGCCAAGAGTTGAAGTCACCGAATTTCATCCTGGCAAGATAGGCCTTCTGCTCAGATGTAAAGGATGAAACAATCTGCCCGAAGACCTGGGCACGCCTGAAGCTCAGTTCTGCGTCGAAGGCGAAGATGTCGCCCACGTACTTTTTCACCACGTCTTCGTTAAGCCCCTCACTTCCTGACGGAAGGTCGCCATTGAGTTCACGGTAAAACGATTTGATGACCGGCCAACGTTTTCGCGCAAGGTCGTCCATCTGGACAGCCTGTTGGCTGGCAAGAGATTTGAGTAACCCGCGCTGGTCGTCAGTCAAAGTCTTGAGCACATTCCCGGCGACTCGATCAAGAAACATGGGATTGTGCCCCTTCTGGGCCGCGTCGATATCGCGCATGTACTGGAAACCGAAGAAGTCGCAGACTTTGCCCGGTGGGATGAAGGTCGCCGCGCCGAAGTCGCCGGTGATAAAGGCTAGCCCGTTGAAGGCAATAGTGTGAAGCTGGGCTTGATCGGAAACTGCTTGCTCGATGGAGTATTGCTGTTGACCGCCGCGATCACCTTTGCGTTCTTTCTCGCTTCGGGGCGGTCTTTCGCGCTGATCCTCCCGGCGTTCTTGAGCAAAGACCTGATTTCCTGCAAGGTACAAGGCAAAGGTCAGTAGCAAAAATGTGACCATCATTTCTTTTCCTGGGCAACCAGATTTCACGGGGTCTCCTCTCACGGTTTATAGGTCTTAGTCGACGGGTTTCGAGGTGCAATGCTGTATGAATAGGCAACCTCTCCGTCCCGATGCTCTGTAGTCGCATCTTTAGGAAGGTAGGATCGTACATATTCTACAAGAACCTTCTCGGGAGAAACGGTCACTCGTACACGTCCGGAATTCGGTAGTACATCACCAGAAAGGTAGGCGTCTTTGTTGTAAAGTGTATACGAAGGATCGGCTGGTTCCGGGAGGGTCTGGTATACAACACCGTCAAGCTCTTGTCTGCAAAAGACGTGATCATGCCCCTGGAAGAAGATCGTCACACCGTACTTGGCCATCAACTGATGAATTGGCAGCTCCCATCCGGGACGCTTTGTGTCAAAGGCCCAGACGCTGTCGCGATCCCGTCCACCCCATTCGTAGAAACCGGCCTGTTCGGTGCCGCCTCGAGTTGTACCGTGAACATGGTGCGCGAA
>CAIYYT010000009.1 GCA_903930455.1 uncultured bacterium
CGAATCCAACTCCACTCGAATCGGAAAACGTCCCTGCAGTTCGGGAATCAGATCGGATGGCTTTGTAGAATGAAACGCACCCGCCGCGATAAACAGTACGTGGTCTGTTCTGACCATGCCGTACTTGGTGCTGACATTTGACCCTTCAACGATCGGCAGTATGTCCCGTTGTACACCTTCGCGCGAAACATCCGGTCCCCCTGTATGTCCTTCGCGATCCGCGATCTTGTCGATCTCGTCCACAAAGATGATGCCGGAATTCTCCGCCCGTTCCAGCGCTTCCAACACAACCTCGTCCATATCGATCAACTTCGCGGCCTCTTCCTGTTCCAAATAGCGTCTGGCTTCTGCAACACTCAGCTTTCGCATTTTCTTCTTCTTGGGCATGATTCCGGAAAACATCTCCTGGAAATTAACCCCCAGCTCTTCCATTCCCTGCGGCGTGAAGATTTCTACAACCGGGAATCGATTGGCTGGTAATTCGATATCTATTTGCCTCTCATCCAAAAACCCGCCACGCAGTTGCAGCTTCAGCTTGTCGCGTGTCCGACCATATTTCTCCTCAGCTTCATCACTCTCAACCGCTTCATTCCCGTGATGTCCACGTGAGCGCGGCAGTAGCAGATCCAGGATTCGTTCTTCGGCCAGCTCTTCCGCCTTGGCTTCCACCGTGAAGGTCTTTTCTCTCTTCACCATTTGTACCGACAGCTCCACCAGATCGCGAACCATCGATTCAACATCGCGTCCGACATAGCCAACCTCGGTGAACTTGGATGCCTCTACCTTAATAAAGGGCGCATTGGCCAAATTAGCCAACCGCCGGGCAATTTCCGTTTTTCCGACGCCGGTCGGCCCGATCAAAATGATATTGTTCGGCATGATTTCCTGCCGGATATCATCCGCGACCGCCTGCCGCCGCCAGCGGTTGCGCAAGGCTATTGCCACCATGCGCTTGGCCTTGTCCTGGCCGATGATGTATTTGTCTAACTCTGCAACAATCTCTTTGGGCTTTAAGTGCTCTTTCAATTCTCCTCCACAATCACTCCTGCCGAACGGTGAGTATACGCTTCCACCCTGCCGAAATCAATCTATTTTAGGAGCTCGATTGAGATGTGGCGATTGGTGTAAATGCAGATATCGGCCGCGATTTCCAGCGACCTCTTGACAATCTGTTCCGCCGACAACTTCGATTCCGCCACCATCGCTCGACAGGCCGCCAATGCATACGGCCCTCCTGAGCCGATGGAGACAATACCGTCTTCAAGTTCGAGAACGTCACCGGAACCGGAAATTACCATGGCATGCTCCTTGTCCATCACCGCCAAAAGCGCTTCCAATTGCCGAAGATACTTGTCTTTGCGCCAGTCCTTTGCCAACTCCACTGCCGCGCGCGGCAGGTTATCGGGATAATCCTCCAACTTGGCCTCAAAACGCTCGAAGAGAGTAAAGGCATCCGCAGATGATCCCGCAAAACCGGCTAGGATTTTGCCGTCGTTGAGCGTACGGATTTTGCGCGCAGTTGCCTTGACAACCGTGTCGTCGAAAGTCACCTGACCGTCACCGCCGATCGCGGTTTGTCCTTTGTGACGAAGCCCCAGTATGGTTGTTGCCTTGAACATTATTTTCTCCTAAAAGCGCGTGGGTGCGCCTGCTGATATTCTTTCTTGAGTGTTGCTGTCGAGACGTGCGTATAGATTTGCGTCGTGCTCACCGACTCGTGACCGAGAAGGTCAGAAATCGCCAGCAAATCTGCGCCGTTATCCAATAGATGCGTGGCAAACGAATGCCGCAACGCATGTGGCGACAAGCTCTCCCCTTCGCGCAATTTCCCCGTGTACTTCTCCACAATCCTTGCAACCGACCGCGTGCTGATCGGGTTACCGTCTTTGTTGACAAACAACGCCGCCGCCCCGGAACCGAATGTGGCATTGCGCATTTCGATGTACTGTTGTAGGCGCTGCTTGGCGATTTCACCGAAAGGCACGACCCGCATCTTGCGTCCTTTTCCCATAACGCGCACGAGTTGGCCGCTAAAATCGAGATGCCCGTCGGTTAGCGCGGTTAGTTCTGCCAGCCGCAATCCAGATTGATAGAATAATTCGAGTATGGCGCGATCGCGGTACGCTTGGAAATCCGATCCCTGTGGCAGATCCATTAAAGTCCCTGCTTCCTCCTCGGTCAAAAACTGCGGCAGCTCCTTGTCAATCTTGAAACCGCTGATACCGACATCAAAGTCCGCCGGCAGCAGACTCTCACGGGAGAGATAATAGATATACGCCTTGATCGCGCTCAGCTTGCGCGCAATCGAACGATTCGCGATGCCCGCAGTCTTTAGCCGAAACAGATAATCCCTGATCACCGGATAGAATGACCGCAACAGCGCCTCGCCATCCAGATTTGCCTGCTTGAGATAAGCCACAAAATCACGCAGATCCCCCGCGTACGCGCGTATTGTATGCGCGGAGTAGCGGCGCACATCTCGCAGATACGCCACATACCTATCCACCTGGCCAATCAGGACATCAAGCATATCGGAATCTTACAAGATTGCTGTTTGAACCGCAAGCTAAACACTCAGTATCTCCCAGCACGGGTGGACTGATCGAGGCAGACCGGTAGCCCCAAGCTGGTGGGCTACCGGTTTGAGAGGATATATTACGCCACTTTCGGAATTAACACTTGACTTATCGAGACGCAGCTCTAATTTTTGAAAGAGAAGAATCTATACCTCATTATCGGTTATATTGATTGAATGTCCGCCATAGAGAAGTAGAACACTTGGCATCGCAATATATCAAAGAGCGATGGATTGGATGGAGAAAGAATGAGAAGTATAAGAGGTCTTTGCCACGCTGTTCCCTTAGTGATAGTGGTTTTGAGTTTTCTTTCTACGTCGGCGGTCAACGCAAAAGACGCTCATTCCCCGGACACCTTACTTCAAAAGAAACTTCTGAGCGCTGAAGAGGCAACGTTCATTGCTGTTTTGCCTGGTTTCCTTTTTCATGGTTTGGGTCACTTTTATGCTAAAGATCAAACGACAGGAGTGGTCTTGCTACTCACTGAAGCAGTGGGGCTATTCTTCATCAATAATGCGCTACGCAATGGGTTTTCCGAGAATCAGTTCGCGCAAAGGGGAAATGGATACGATATTCCAATAGGATTGGTAGCGTTTTTGGTTCGTGGCTCTACGATATTGCGACGGCTTCAAGCGCTGTTGAAAGATACAATAGGAAAATTACTTTAGGAATTACGAAACTGAAGAATGGCGGAGGGCAGATTTATGTTGCCCTGCGATTTTGACATTCAGTGTTGTGTCAGGTCTTGACTTTCGACTCGCCCCGCGAGGCGAAAGTTGTGACCTGACACCAGCCACAAACATGTGCGCGGCGTACGTCCTCGTGCCCCGTATCTCCCTACATACTTGGCCGTCACAAAATGTCAAAACCGAAGCGGTTTTGACCTACTTTGCTATCAGTTCATTCTCGTTAATTCTGGTTTATTCTTATTTCTTTACCCAAACATGGGTGACTTCCCCAAATACATGTTTGCGATAATCGCTTGCTTCTTTGTAGGCTTCGTTTAAATAGTCTTTAGCTTCTTGCGTGCAAAAATCATTGGGATTGGCGGTAGTAATTGCCGTTAATTTACATTCAATAATTAGTCTGGCTTCTTTGAAAGACATATCTCCGGAAGGAGTTTGAACTCTTGTCAATTCAACTTCTTTCATTTTCTCACTATCTCTTCCTGATTTACTTCCCAAAAAGAGTATTTGTTCCTTATATTCATTCGGGAAGTAAGACAGCGTATATTTTTGCTTTTTTTGAATTATTTCCAGCGTATAACGGTCAGATCGAAGAGTACACCAAGTGGTGGGTTTTCTAAAAAGAAGCCCCAAACCACCCCCACTGCATGTCATGGAATTATAATGATCTTCCTTGCCCGCAGTAATAACAAAGTTTTTTCCAACCAACGTAAATACATTGTCGCATATCTCTGCCGGAGAAATTTGTTTAAATAATTGATCAAAATTCATCTCTTTGACATTTACATAATTTGATTTTTTCATTTTCTGCTGTTGTTTCGGTTAATTATTAAATGATTTACCCGGTACCCCACAGCTTGCTGTAAGCTGCGGTTGCGACGCAGCTGTCTCCCGTAAGCTAACCCAACGACGCCACTCTTGTCAACAACATAGTTTTACAGGTCACGCCTACTCGGAGCGTGACTATCTTATCGAATCTCTGCGAGGGTTATGAATATATTGGCGCCTAGAACTAAACGCCCGGTACCGGCACCGGCTCTGCCTGCTTAATCAGCTTGTGCTTGCACTCGGGGCAATAGAAATGTAACCCGTCCTTCTTCGTGTCCTTTTCGACCATGTAATTGCTGTCGCAGTTCGGACACTTCTGCGCGACCGGTTTGTACCAGGAGGCAAAATCGCATTTGGGATATTTGGAGCAGCCCCAGAAAACCTTTGCGCCGCGAGTACGTCTTTCCACGACATCTCCGCCGCAATCGGCCTTGGGGCATTTTAGGCCTATAGATAACGATTTTGTATTCTTGCATTCGGGATATGCCGAACAAGCCATGAACTTGCCGAAGCGCCCCTGCTTGATCACCATCGGCGCCCCGCACAATTCGCACTTTTCGTCGGTAGTCTGATCTTCTTTGCCATTAAGCGGCTGCGTGCTTTTACATTCCGGATAGCCCGAGCACGCCAGGAATCTGCCGTTGCGTCCCCACTTCTCCACCATTTGCTTTCCGCACTTCTCGCAAACAACATCAGACGCTTTCTGAGTCGATTCCTTGATCTCCTGCTGATTATCCTCGACATCCTTAAGGCGTATTGAGAATGGAGTATAGAAATCCGTCAGCGCCCCCTGCCAGGTGATCTCCCCCTCTTCCACGCGATCCAGTTCATCCTCCATCTGCGCAGTAAACTGCACCGAGAAGATATCCGGGAATTGGTTCACCAAAAGCGTATTCACCGTCTTGCCAAGATCGGTCGGTACCAGACGGCGACTCTGCAACTCAACATAGGTTCGTGTCTTGAGCGTCGTGACGATCTGCGCGTACGTGGAAGGTCTGCCGATTCCATTGGCTTCAAGTTCCTTCACCAGTGACGCCTCAGAGAAGCGCGCCGGTGGTTTAGTGAAATGCTGAGTCGGATTAACTTCGGTCAAAGCCAGCTTGTCACCCGTTGACAACTTGGGTAAGGTGGCGACATCCCCATTTCCATTGCCATTGCCGTTTTCATCCGGAGTTAATGCGTATACCGCAAGGAATCCTTCAAACACAACCTTCTGGCTCGTGGCCCGGAACTGATACTTGCCACCGGTTATGTCAATCGTCAATTGATCAAATGCTGCCGGCGCCATCTGCGAAGCCAGAAAACGATTCCAGATCAATTCGTACAACCGGAACTGGTCGCGTGTTAGCGACTTTTTGATTTTCTCAGGTGGGTAATCAAGATAAGTCGGACGGATTGCTTCGTGAGCGTCCTGGGCTGCCTTCTTGGTCTTATAGAAATTGGGAGGATCAGGATAGTATTCCTTCCCGTAGATATTCTCAATATATGTCTTTGCTGCCGCTGCTGCCTCAGCCGCAATACGCACCGAATCGGTACGCATATAGGTAATCAGGCCGACTTGCCCTTCCGAGGAAATCTCGATACCTTCATACAACGACTGTGCAACCTGCATTGTCTTCGACGAGGAGAATCCCAGCCGAATTGATGCGTCCTGCTGCAGAGTTGAGGTGATATAGGGTGGCAGCGGTCGCCGTGTACGTCTTTCCGTCTGCACGTCGGAGACAGCGTACTTCTGTCCGAGCAATTCGGCCTTGAGCGTCTCGGCGTCAGCACCGGTCGCAACCTTGAAGTCCTGGCCATCAATTTTGAACAACCGCGCTTGGAATAGATCTTTATTGGACGCTTCGAATAAACCGATAAATTTCCAGTACTCTTCCGCCGTGAAAGCGTCGATTTCAGCCTCACGTTCACAGATTATCCGCAACGCTACCGACTGAACGCGCCCCGCCGACAGACCACGGTAGACTGTACGCCAAAGCACCGGACTAACCTTGTAGCCGACGATTCGATCGAGGAGTCGGCGGGCCTGCTGCGCTTCCACCAGATTCTGGTCAATGTCGCGAGCATCGGCAATACCGGCTAATACGGCTTTCTTGGTGATCTCGTTAAATGTCGCCCGTCGAATCACTGCGCCACAGCCTTCTAACTTGCCCGCAACATGGTAGGCAATCGCTTCCCCTTCACGATCAGGGTCGGGCGCCAGATACACTGTCTTGGCTTTCTTAGCGGCATCCTTGAGTTCTTTCAGAATGGTCGCTTTGCCCTTGATAACCACATAATCAGGCTGAAAACCGTTCTCGATATCAATACCGAGTTTCGATTTCGGCAGGTCAATTACATGACCAACCGTCGCCTTAATCGTATAGTCCTTCCCAAGGAATTTTGCGAGAGTCTTCGATTTGGTCGGTGACTCAACTATGACCAGATTTTTCGCCAAGAAACCTATGCCTTATAGTGGTATCTGATTTTCTGCCTCAGCATGTCTTCGATTGCCTGCGTTGTAACCTTCCGATAGTCAATCGCCTCCTCACTGTCCTCCGTCATCATCTCCATCTGCGCCAGACGATTTGTGTTAAGCTGTCGCGCTCTTCTGGAAGCAACCAAGACGGCCTCATAAGGATTTGCCGTCACCTTGTCCAGATTCTTCATCAGCATCGTAAACGTCTTGTCTTCCATCGACCCGTCTCCTATCTGAAAGTTATTGCCTGGCAACGAACTACTCGTTGCGACTCAGACCTGATTATACTCCTAATCAGCTCGACTGTCTCATTCAAGTCGTTGTTACAGACAACGTAGTCATATTTCGACCAAAAGCTGATTTCCTTTAATGCCCGCGCTAACCGCAGTTTCATTTCTGTTGCCGACTCAGTTTTCCTGCTCACCAACCGCTTGCGCAAAGCACCCATGCTCGGCGGCAACACAAAAATCAGAACTGCATCCTCGCGCCACTTCTTGATCGACATACCGCCCTGCACGTCTATATCAAAGAGCACTAATCGGTTGCGCTCAAGAGCTTCAAGTAATGGTTTCTTGGGAGTTCCGTACCATTCTTCGAATACTGAAGCTGTCTCTATAAACTCTCCCCGGCGCTTTTTGTTCCGAAACTCGTTGGTTGACAGGAAATAGTAGTCTCTCCCCTCTTTCTCGGCGACACGTCTGGGACGGGTTGTAGCCGAAATGGATACACAAAAACGGCGATCGCGTTTGAGAAGCTCGGCCACAATAGTCGATTTGCCCGTGCCGGATGGCCCCGAAAGGACGACCAACAACGGTTTCTGTATATTGACCGTTTTGGGTGAAGAGAGTGTTTTTGTCATTCGATATTCTGTACTTGCTCTCGAAGTTTTTCGATCTCTTCGCGGATCTTGATGACCTTTTCGGAGATCTCGTAGACTATCGACTTGGAGCCGATCGTGTTGGCCTCACGGTTCATTTCCTGCAAGATGAAGTTCAATCGTTTGCCGGTGTCCCCCGGGGCCTTGATCGTCGCAATAAACGCTTCACAATGGCTGCGCAGCCGCACGCATTCTTCAGTGACATCCGATTTGTCAGCCATCAGCGCAATTTCCATATCAAGCCGCAGCTTCCGTTCCTCGCTATCGCCGAGCTTCTGTCCTTCGGGCAGTATGTCCTCTATCAACTGTGTTAACCGCTGGCGGTAGCGTTCAAGTGTGCGCGGCTGAAACCGTTCGACTTCCGTCAAAGCTGTCTCGATCAATCGTACGCGGTGCGCCATGTCCTTGGCTAGCGCATTTCCCTCGTTTTGCCGCATCTGGTTGAGGTTGCTAATCGCCTTCTTGACACCAGCAATCAGCTTGTTGACATCCGCGCGGGTTATAGCCGCTACGCTGGTAACCGTAAACAAATCCGGCAGACCCACAAAGTTCGAAACCGTGATATCCCCCGACAGCTTGAACTTGGTCTTCAGATCCCGAAACATCTTATGGTAGAGCTGGGCAACATCCTCATTAAGCTTCAGCATTTGCGGGGTGATCGAATTGTCGTCAATGACAATGGTCATGGAAAGCTTCCCTCGCGATACCAGCTTGCCGATCGCCTCCCGTACCTCATTCTCGTACTCCGAAAGAAGTTTGGGCAATCGCAACGAGACCTCCAGATAGCGGTTGTTTACGGAAGTGACTTCGATTGTCACTTTCTTCTGGCGGATCGTTGCTTCTGCCTTGCCGTAGCCAGTCATGCTTAAGATCATTCATTCCTCACTAAGCCAAATCGGTCATAGAAAAATATAGAAGGGGCTATCGAGGGCATTTGTCAACGAAAAAAGTCTATCCCTGTTGACAACGGCCTTACAACCCGGTAGCTTGGCTGCCATCTATGTTGCCGAAGAATACTGTCGTAACCAATTATCTCGCATTGGAATATGATACCTTACTGAGGGGTGCAATTCTAGTCAAAGTTGAGCACCACAAGGCATCCAAGATTTTTCGCCTCCTCTTCAAGGGGGAGAGCAAACGCCACCTGAAATTCTCGTTTGCTCCGCCGCAGTTTCTTCTGCTCCCCGACTGGGCCAAGAAAGACGACAGCTTCCAGGTTTGGCAACAATGCGCCTTGTCGACAGTCATCAAAGTGGCTCCTCTGCCCGGCAATCGCGCGATTGTCTTCGAGATTGAGAAAGACGATGAAGCTAACTCTCCACGGCGGCTAAAGATCATTTTCGAGCTGTTTGGCGCGCAGGCGAACGCATTTCTGATCGATCATGACGGAACAATCCTGCATGCTCTGCGCGTCGTCAAAGACAGTCGGCGGCTGAAACCGGGCACTCCGTACGTATCTGCCGAGTCGCTTGGCGCCACCTCACACGCTGGGCGGGCCGAAATCGCATCGGTCGCCGGCATCAACTACCTCCTCGAATTTGACGGCAAACTCCACCGCATTGTCACCGAGCCGCCAGCAAAGCTGGAATTGGATGAGAAGGCTCCGCTGGTATCGCTCTTCTGGCAGCTTCACGACGAGCAAGCGGCGCAGCAGGAACTTAAGCAGGCGCAGGCGACAGCGCTCGGCGTCCTCAAGCGCGAGATCAAGAAGAGTGAAAACACGCTCGCTCAACTCAAGCAGGATTTGGCTGAATGTGCCGATATCGACCGCCTCAAGCAGTGGGGTGATTTGCTGATGGCTAACCTCAATGTTAAGCCAGACGGCGGTAAGTTGCGCGTCACCGACCTCTACCATGACGATCGGGCTATCGACATTCCTCTGCTCGCAGGCAAGAGCATTCTCGAAACAGCCGCAATCTATTATAAGCGTGCCAAGCGCCTTCAACGCATGCCCGCCATCGTAATGCCACGCATCCAGAAACTTGAACAGACAATTACTAGACTGATTGAACGCTCAGCAGCAGTATTTCAAGTAAGCAACATTGATCACCTTCGCAAACTCATCGCGACATTCCGAGAACCTTCCCGGCGCAGTAAGGGATCAGATACCGCGGAAGCGTCCTCTTCGTCCCCGCACTATCGTACATTCTACTCCTCCGCCGGCGAGAAACTCCTCGTTGGCAAGTCGGCTGCCGGCAACGACGTGCTCACCTTCAAAGTTGCGCGCACCTATGATTGGTGGTTCCATGCGCAACAGGCGACCGGTTCGCATGTGATCCTGGTCGCCACCGACAAGAACCGCGAGCCATCAAAACAATCAATCACGGAAGCGGCCCAGCTGGCGGCCTATTATTCCGATATGAAGAAATCAAGCAACGTGCCGGTGATGTATACCGAGCGACGCCATGTACGCAAAGCCAAAGGCGGTGCGCCCGGCAAGGTGATCTTCCAGCAGATCAAATCCATTTTCGTCGAGCCCAAGCTTCCTCCAACTGTGAAGGAAGAGAGGATTGACTTGTGACTAACTATCAGGCATCTTAAGAGCCATGAGACCCTACCAGACCATCATCCTGCTCACTGTTATCATTGCGGTCGCCGTGTTCCTGCACATTCGCAGCCATAGCAACGATCCGCGCATTGAGAAGTTGGCCAATTGCTACGTCGAGCTGACGCTGCTGCATTTAAGCTCGGATACGACGAGCGCAAAGTTCACGATTCAGAGAGATTCTGTGCTCAACAGCATGGGATTTACCGAACCGTCTTTCAGAAAAATGACAGCGGATCTGGAACGCGAGCCGGAGAAGTTGATTGATGTTTGGGACTTGGTTGAGAAGAAGCTCAAAGCGCGTAAGGAAGCACTCGATATTGTTAAGCGGTGAACGCTCCCTGCAAATGTTCAATCTCGCGCCGACCCTCTTTTTCCTTCACTACAATCACATCAAAGCGATACGATTGATACGCAACCTCTGACTCCTGAAGAAACGCCTGTGCGACTTTGATGATCGCCTCACGCTTGCGATTATCGACCCGATACACCGGATCACCAAACGTCGTTGAACGTCCCCCCTTGACCTCGACAAACACCAGTTCGTTGTCTTTCGCGCAAATGATGTCGATCTCTTTGCGACCATGCCGATAGTTAGTTACCACAATGTCGTAGCCGTTGACGCGCAGATGATCCACGGCAAGCTTCTCGTATTTTCTGCCGCGCCGATAGCGATTTAGGGGTTCAGTCGGCAAGATCAAATTCCCGCTGTTCCGGTAGCAACGTGAAGCTCTTGCGATGAATATCGAGCACGCCGTAGCGTTCGATCATCCGGCGATGTTCGGGAGTCGGGTAGCCCTTGTGCCGGTCAAAGCCATACTGCGGATACTGCGCGTGATACTCACACATCATTCGATCGCGAGTGACCTTTGCGATGATCGACGCGCAGGCAATGGCAACAACCTTACCGTCACCACCAATAATCGCTTGCTGCGGCAGCAACAGTTCAGGGATTAGCTTGTTGCCATCGACCAACACAAAATCCGGCGGTACACTCAGTTGCGCAATAGCTTGTCGCATTGCCTCAAACGTCGCCTGCAGGATATTGATCCGATCAATCTCTTCCGGAAACACCGTGCCTACACCGTAGCTGCAGCACTCCCTGACAATGCGCCCAAACTGCTCCTCACGCTGGCGCGCAGTCAGTTGTTTTGAATCATCAATCCCTGTCGTTTCGAAGTCTGCAGGTAAGATCACCGCTGCCGCGACCACCGGCCCGGCCAGCGGCCCACGACCCGCTTCATCGACCCCGCAGATACTGACACAACCGCGCTTGCGCAATTGCGATTCCCAATTAGACCACTGTGGCATGTCGGAAAGAAGCTTCCTGACCAGGCGGCGAGCAACAAAAACATCTATTTGATGTCAATTTAGGTGATTCGGATGATGGCTGGAGTTTCAAACGCTGATATCGATCTTGGTCCCGGTTTTGATTGGGTGCATTTTCTGTTTCGGGCTGGTTTTCACTATCGTTGTCCCCCCGGTTGTGATAAGCCTCCCCTTACCATCATACCCATTATGGATGGAAACATAAGTGGTAACATTCTCGTTATTCATCATTGCTTCGGCCCGCGCGATAATGACATGCTCACCTTCATGGCCCTGGACAGCTAGAGGCGCCTGATACTGGTTCATAGCGACGGGATACGAGAACGATACGCCGACATCACTCGATTGGTCCTTGTAGGTAACCCTGTCTTCATCCGGCTTTTTTGATGCCGCCTGAGGTTTGGGTATCCATTTTGGAAGCGAGTCGCCTTTAATGGCCAATCTCGAATCAAGATTGTTCATCTCGTTAGAAAGGGTGTTCAACTCTCCCGTTGCCCCGTTTGCGGCGGCGTTTTTTGCTCTCGCCAGCAAGTTCAGGATCTTTGCACTTTCCGAGGCGGAGATGTCGGTGTTAGAAAGCAGCATTGAGGCCTTGTTCGAGATGGCCTTATATTCCGGCGATTCTATCCCGCCGTTCTCATTTGCCTGATTCTGGCCTGCCGAGACAGGAACCCTATCACGAACGGTAGGCGATGAATATTGATTGGAGCTATAACCAGTTTGGATCTGCACTTCAAACCCCTCCATAATTAAACGTCGTCAAAAACGCTTTGGACTTGAGGTGCATAAAATTGAGACACGGGTTAAAAGAACTTATCAACCACGGTGCATCCGGTACCGCACAGCTTGCTGTGGGCTGATTGCGATATGGTTACTCAGTTTTGTAGTTGAATGGGTCGAAACCCCTTGTGGTACAATGCCTAGCTTGCCGACTCGATTCTGTATGTGTGGCGACTTTCTTCTCTTTCCTGAACTGGACACCTGACCCGCCGCCCCCTCATTTTTGTAGCGCCGCACTGCAAAAACATTCTCCAAACCAGTTAGTAAGAGGGCGTTGTCACCGATCTTGCGGGAGTGCGGTTGTAACCGCGCCGCGATGTGTCGGGTAGCCGCCAACTTAGCGCTAAGAAAACCGTATGCGTGTGTTCGCCGTGAACCATCCAATGGACTTCCCGATCCATCCCAACTCTGGGCACGGCATGGAAAATGGCTTCGGGTCTATCCGATTCTGTTGTGGAAGCGGGGTACCTCACAGCTTGCTGTGGGTTGCTTGCTCGCACCTTCGCATGGTGACATCGCTGTGCGTAGCGCTACGCCACTTTTTATTGGTAAGGATGTGCGATGTAAAACAGTAGCAATTTAATGATCGAACGAAATCAGCCTATTTACTCATTTTCTCGGTGACTTCGTCGAATTGGCGGAGTTCTTTTTCAAAATCGATGATGCGGGTGTTGTCGTGGTAGATGGCAGTCTTGAAAATTGTCACTTTCTTCAGCTTGTCAATCACCGACAAAATCTGGTCGATAGCTTTGCCATAGACCGGCAGAGATTTTGCCAGAATGCCGGTGGGATCGCTAAGATCCCCTTTCTTATGGGCGAGTTCGAGAAGTTGGGTTCTGCCGGAGATCGTCGCGGCAGCGTTGTTCAGGTAATGCGAAAAAGTCGCGATGATCGCCTGCAAAGATTCTAGCGCAACCTTGTTCAGCTTTTCTTCATCCAGTTGGTTTTTCGTCTCCTGAAGCTGCTTGTACATGTCCTCCGTCTGGACATAGAGTTCATACAATTGCGCCGTCGAGCGCTGCAGCAGTTCCACCGGAGTCCCAACGTCCATCTCGAGAAATTTCGCCGTGACCAGAAGTTTGCTCAGAGCTTCGTACTCGATTTCCTTCAAGTCGGCTGAGGTGAGTCCAAGAGTGTTGGCCACAACTTCGCGGTTGGAAAGAAGTGTCCGATCCGTGCTTTGCGATATCTCGAGCGCAAAAGTGGCCAGTCGGTTGGCCAAGTTAATGATCAGCGACAACTTGTCATGTTTGCGTTCGCTATCAAGACCGATGACATCATGATGATGGGCGATAGTCTCACAATAACGCGGCGGGAAGTTCCAGATACGTGCTACCATCTCCCCAGCTATCGCATGGTCGATTTCCAGAAGCTGCTGCTCGACGCGAACCAAATCGCCGCCGGCAGCCGTCGCCTGAAACACTTTCGCGTAATCCTTGGCATAGATACTGTCGAGCACCAGCACACCGATATCATGAAGACATCCGCAGATGAATGCTTCCTCCATCAGCGCGGGCTCGATTTTCTTGGCAATAAGCTCGGCCACGCAGGCGACGTTGAGCGAATGCCTCCAGAAGTCTTTCAGATTTACTCTGCCGCCGATTTTGTTGGAAAGCTCATATAGTGACAGGGAAAGCGACAACGACTTCACGCGTGCGGCGCCGAGAGTCAGCACCGCCTGCCGAATCGAGGAGATCTCTTGTGAAGTGCCGTAGTATGGTGAATTCGCCACCTTGAGAACACGCGCCATCAGTGCGACATCGCGCATGATTACTTCACCCAGTTCCGACAACGAGGAGTCCGGATCATCGCAAATGCGGAGGACCTCTGCCATAACCGCCGGTAGCGTTGACAGTGTCCGAAACGAAGAGAGACGCGCCTCAAACTGTAGTCTGTTCATCTAGACAATATTATCGACAGCACCCAGACAAACATACAGCCGAAATTTACTTCAGTCGCTGCAAAAGACGCTGACGCCGTTTCTGCAGTGCATCATACCAGACCGACAATCGCTTTGACGGCAGGTCAGCCAGCGGGCTGTCAAGATATTCCAGCGCTTCTAGCACCAATTGCGACGCTTGTGGATAATCCCGCAGCCGGTGCTCAAGAATCTTGGCCGCTTCCTCCAGTGCAAACAGCTTGGTCTCCCCCCTCGCCTGCCTGAGATACATTACCGTTGCCAGCGCTTCCTCGTGCTTGCCGAGGCGCTTCTGCGCCCGGTAAAGATGCACCGCCAGAGACAGTTCCGTCTCGTGTTTCATTTTGCCACTAAACTGCCGGCTGGCCACGTGAGCCGCGGCCTCAATTTCCCCTTTGCGTGTCAGATGCTTGGCTATCATTAGGGCATCAAACGGCGAGTAGTAGTCAAAACGGGGGGCGTCCTCAAGATATGTTTGCACAGTATTCATCAAGAAGAGCAGGGTAACGATATCCAGGCGATTGTGCAGCATTACACCTGCCAGCGGTTCCGGCTCTCCGGTGCGAAGGTAGTCGAAGAACAGTTGAGGTATCAGATAGCCGGGCGTGTCATTGTAGCGATAGACACTGAGCAGTTCCTTTTCCAATGTCTGCAGCGTATTGTCGACAAATCTCCCGCGCCAGAATCGTCGCGACACATGCAAAAGATCAAGATGTCTCATGATTGCAAAAGGGGTGGTCATCCGCTGTACTACATAGCGCGCCTCCAACAGCGGCAGATCAAACGCCTTGCCGTTAAAACTGACCACAACCGTCTTCCCATCTACCAGATCAGCGACAGCTTCCAGCATCGGTGGTTCATCTGCATAGTCGGGAAGAAAGAATTGATGTACCTTGAAGCAATCCCCTTCCACATATCCAACGCCGATCAGAAACGCCACGGTTCCGGCTGTGGTCGAGAGTCCCGTTGTCTCGGCATCGACAAACACGAACTGCTCAATATCGACGCTGCCGTTGCCACTGGTGGTCTCGAAACAATCGAGTGAAACGGAACGCTTTGCAAGCAGGGTCTGGAGAGCTTTGACGCCGTGCAAGAACTTGGTCGTAAATTCGGTTACGATTTCGAGATAGGTGCCGCTTGGCATGGTGACAATGTTGCCACCAATTTCCGACGCAAA
The DNA here is from genome assembly GCA_903930455.1 of uncultured bacterium. Taxonomy (GTDB): domain Bacteria; phylum Zixibacteria; class MSB-5A5; order CAIYYT01; family CAIYYT01; genus CAIYYT01. The sequence goes on from CAIYYT010000009.1 coordinate 15,175, forward strand.
ATCGCGTAAGGCAACACGATCTACATCCAGTTTTTGTTCTTTGTTGAAGCGATCTAGGAAATCGAATTTACTCATGGGAAGTAAGCGTATCGATATAGGCGCGCGTATCGGTCAGCATCGATTTGACGAACAAATCGCTTTCGCGCTTCTGCAATTCATCGAGCTGTGCGGTCGCATCTTTTCCTCTCAGCCGTCCCCACGACCAGACGGCCCATCCGCGCAAAAGCGGATTGCCATCGGCAAGATACAATGCGAGCTTCGGTTCCACCTGATGAATACGAAGCTGCCCCGCCAGTCTGATGGCAAGGCCCGTTACCGGCGCGAACCTAACTGTGTCGAGTAAGGCCGCCACCTTCTCGCGCGCAAGCGAATCAAACGATACTAGCGCATCATAAGCCGTTAGCCGCACCCCAAAATGCGGATCTCCCAGCGCTCTCAGTAGGAGATCAAGCGACGCTGGAGACTTAAGGTTGCCGAGTCCATATACACAACTTTTGCGAACCGAGTAAATGGAGTCGTTGAAAAACGGTTCGAGCCGTGCTGCCGTTGCTGCACCACCGCCGCTCTTACCGACAGCCGCAAGAGCTTCAGCCCTCACGGTGTAATCGGAATTTGTTGCCGCTTTTAGCAAAGCATCCACAGATGTCGAATCCTTAACTTCGGCCAAACAGCGACTTGTCACACGCAACTGATACTTGTCGTCGGTGTTTAACGCCGCGATTAGATACTTAGTCCCTGCCTTGCCAATCCCGCGATAAATCTCCGTCAATGTCTGCGCTTCGCGCGCATCGGTCGTGCTCAGCTTGCTGACAAGATACTTGGCGGCACTGTCCTTCATCACAGCCAGCGAATCCTTGGCTGGCTGCACCAGTTTCACGTATCTGATTTCACCCGACGATGCCGTCTGAAACAGACGCTCGACTTCCGACTTCGTATCGGCAAACGCCAGCGATGTCATCGCCAGCACCATGATGATAATTTTACTTACCACTCGGTTTCGCCTTTGTCGTATCCGGTTTGACGGAGTTCAAATCCGCGCCGATTCCCCATTTCGACTGCGTGACCCAATATGAATCGTCGGCGCCATAGCCGCGATAGAAGTCCTGCCCGCCCAGATCAAGCAGCAGACCTACGGAACCATACTCGCGCCGCGGATTGCCATAACCATGAGTATTGCCTTTTACACGCGCCATATAGGCATCGTCCCCCTTCAAGTCTATCAGCATGCCGACACCATTTGCGGAACCGGCTGCCTGTGACAAGTCGAACGCATTGTATTGATCATTGCCGGCACAATCAAGCAACAATCCAAATGCTAGATCGTGCCCGCAACCTTGCGAAACACCTTTAGAGCTATACAGGTCGTCACCACTAATATCGATCAGCGCGCCAAGGGATAAATGCGTGCCGTTGCCCTGTGCATATTGATATGAGATATACTGGTCGTTACCACTGTAATCGATTAATCCACCAAGCGACCACCAGTATGAAGCCCCCTGCCCAAAAATATCCGACTGATAGACATCATTACCCTCGCCGTCAATCAGCAAACCAACGCCTCCGGAGAAGTACGGCCGCAGTCCATACCCGAATCCTTGTGAGAGCGAAACGTAATGATCCTCATACCGCAATACATCACCGTACTTCCAGCCGACCGCGTATCGATCATTGCCACTGTAGTCAACCAGCGCCGACGATCCCATTATGAATGCAAAGCCCTGCGCGTAAAGCGCCGCGCTGTAGCTGTCACGTCCGCCGTAGTCAAGCAATATACCAACACCAAACGATGATGCTGCCTGGCAACCAATGTTACCAATGTATGTATCATCTCCGGCTCGGTCGACTAAGATACCCGTCCCAAAAATGCCGCAACCGAGGGAATAGTTTTTCGCCATATACGTGTCATCCCCACCCCAGTCATCCAGAATGCCACATCCGAAATATCCAGCGCCAAGATAGTGATCGGTCTGAGCCCGGTAGTGGTCGTCGCCATCCATATCAATGATGATTTGGAAACGGTGTCCGGAAACGTGGGACATCACGTATTCGTCATCACCACCGAAATCTATGATGATAGCATAATCTCCTTCATAGCGATCGTTCCCCTTTCCCCCGACAACTATGGGGCCACACTCCGTCTTGAAACTGGGAAAATACTTGCGCAGCAGGGAATCAGGTATCTGCTGCAAAGCCTTCCTGTTTTGAGCCAACCAGTCAGCAAGCTGTTGGTAATCGCTGACAAACTGTCGCGACGCATCAATGATGTTGGCGATATTGATCTTCGGACCTACGGTCTTGAATCTGATCGCCAGAGAATCACCCAATTTCTGAAGACTGTCCATCTCATCGAGTGGCCGATCAACGTCCTTCTCTTCTTCTCGCAGAAAAGTCAGGAAGCTATCGGCGACAAAAGCGGACTCGGCGCCCGAGAGTCCCTCCGTAAGAGGGATGTTGGTGACGAAACGCATACCGGCGTAAGTCTTTAGCAAACGGTCCGCGAACTCGCCGATTACGCCCCCCGCCTGTCTGGCATCCGGGTAAATTTGTTCAGGAGGTAGCTGCCAGTTGCCAAGCAACGAAAGCCGATGCTGGCGACCAAGCGTCTGCTCCAAAGTATCATACTTCTCAAAGACAGAGATGGTCGTATCCTTCAGGAAATCACCGCGTTTCTTCAGGTAATCCGGAATCTGTAGCGGATGGAGCGTCAAGTCGTCGATGATTTTCAGCCGGAAACTGTCGCGATCAACATAGTCGGTGCGGAAAGCGATATCTCCGGTGTCGATATCGATGTAGTTTAACACATGGTTGATAGTATCAATCGGGAAATGATAGTCATCCGCGGCTACAGAGCCACTGCAAGCAAGAATGATGACAACGCCGATGGATAGGACAACGCGGTAGCTCATATTACTGAACTAATGCGTTTCAACAATGTGGCGCAATCGTTTTTTGAAACGCAGTTCTGTGGGTCACGCCGACTCGCGGTGTGACACTGTATGGAAACGTCAAGCCCTAAGTGGGCTTAATCTACTCTCCTATCTTGAATTGGCTTTCTTCCGTAGCAGGCTCTCTACAAACTTGGTGCGGTACATATCGCCCCCAAGGCCCCCTGGCCCCCACACAGACTCGCCACCGAACCAGGAGCTCTTCACTGCTACGTGAACCACTACGGAGTCGGTCGCATAGTCCTTCGATCGCCATTCGAAATCAATGAGACCCGGATACGTCAAGTTCAGCGTCGGCCCCGCAAGAAGATCAAGATCGACATTGTCTTCCGCCATTACTATATGGAACTCGTCGATGGCAGCCTCACGCATCTCGTAGAGGGTTCTTGGCCTGACAGCGCATACTACCATCAGTAACAGACCAAGTGCAATCAGGAGAATAATTACTGTTCGTTTGCGAATCCTAATCTCATCCATAAAACCTCGATTTCCATTCCGGTACGTCACAACCGTTTCGGGCTTGACCTATTTCAGTGTCTCTTCCCATTCGCTCTTCAAAATTCCGTAAAGCTCCACATCCTCGCACTTGCCCCATTTCATCGCGTGCTGCCTGCGACAGCCCTCATGGCGCATGCCCAGCTTTTGCATAACGCGACCGGAGGCTGGGTTGCGAGTGAGGTAACGCGCGTGTATTCGAATCAATCCGAGTACCGAGAAACCGTAGCACAGCACGGCGCTTGCCGCCTCAGTGCAATATCCTTGGCTCCAGTAGGGCTTTCCGACCCAATACCCGATTTCTGCCTGATGCCCCTTGGAAATGTCGATAAGACTGATAGCTCCTAACAGCACACCATCAGGCTTGCGGGTGATCGCCAACGTGACTCCTTCTTCCTGATCGAAGGTCTGCTGATGCTTGGAAATCCATTCCTCTGCCATTCCGTCGCAATACGGGTGCGGGATGCTCAACGTCGTATCGGCGATTGCCCAATCTCCGGCAAGGCGCTGAACATCCTTAACGTCCGCCATCGCAAAAGGTCTCAATAGCAGGCGTTTCGTTTCATGGGTTGGTAGTTGGCTCATCTCTTCTCTCTATTTGGTATTCCACTTACTAAGTGTCCAGAAGATATCTATCTTCACGAGATAAGTCAACAAATGAAGAGTTGCATCAACATAATGGTTTCGCACGATCTCATCCGCCGGTACCTGAAACATTCCCGCGCCAAATCGCGTCTAACCGATGGAAAGCTGATAAGGAGGCTTGTTCGTGGAGCTACATATTAAGATCCTGGGAATTCTCTACCTGATCTCAGGCATCCTTGCCATCTTCGGCGGGATTGTGATTCTTGTGCTATTTGCTGTCGGTGGAATCCTTGCCGGTGAAGTCCGGGCGCTACCTATACTGGCCGTCATCGCAACGTTGCTCGGGTCGCTTTTGCTGACGATTGGCGTCGCCAAGTTGATTTGTGGCTGGGGTTTGCTGGCGAGAAAGAAGTGGTCGCGGGTGTTCGCCATCATCATGGCGATTATTGGTCTGATTAACATCCCCTTCGGTACCGCTCTGGGAATTTATGCCCTTTGGGTACTCCTTAGGCCGGAGGCGGAGCAGTTGTTGACTTGACAGACAGGAGCATAAACAGCATGAAGTCAATCGTCGCAACTGAGGGCATTATCGAGGAAGGTCTGCGCGGCATTGTCGGGTGACAATCTTTCTATCAGATGTTTGGCATTCGCACGGATATCAAAGTCAGAGACTATCATGCGCACCATGGCGTCGGCAAGCGATATCGGCGATTTGCGGCGCGCGACAAAACCCAACTTGTTGTCATGCACCAACGAACCAAGATCACCGGCGTCGGTTACGACCATTGGAGTTCCGGTCTGCAATGCCTCGCCAAAAACCAGCGGTATTGAATCAGTGTGCGACGGGATAATCAGTGCGCGGGCGCGCTGCAGGTAGTTGATTAGTTCATCGTTTGAGAGATTGCCTAGCAGATGCACTTTGCCACGTAGCTCCAGTGAATTGATGCTCCGTTGCACTTTGTCCGCTTTGGAGCCGCTGCCAATTACCAGCAGTCGGTAATCCCAAATATCCTGTTTGATGCGCGCAAACGCTTTGAGCAAGTCAAAAATGCCTTTGTGAGTCTCGAGCGCACCCACAAAGAGGAAGACTTCCTCGCGCGGTATTGGCAGCATCTTGTAATGAAATCGCCGTAACGTCGGCATAAAATGGCATTCTCGATCACTAATGCCGGTGGTCATCTCACAGAGCTTGTCGCCGTCGGCAAACAGCGCTTTCGCCCTGCGTAGTGTGCGTCTGACCATCCTCCCATATAGAACTTTGCGCGCCCAGATATTGATATCTGGTCCCAGTAGCCAAACCGAGAAAGGAATGTTGTTGACCTCGGTGGCGCTGGTGGTAATCCATCCCGCGGGAAACGCTCCCAACGCCAGAACATAATCGTATCTGTGCTCCACGAGATGCGCGGTCAGCATGCGGCTGCCTGTTTGCA
>CAIYYT010000010.1 GCA_903930455.1 uncultured bacterium
CTTTGATCTTCATCGTTTGGTGGCACCTCAAACACGTGGATGGGCCTTCATATGAAAGAATGCCGGCATCTTTGAACCGCTTCACATGATTGAGTTCATTCTTGTACGTGCTCTGTAACTCGCCGGCAATCTGATCGAATTCAGCCGGGCTGATTTTGTTTACGGCGAAAGCGATCTTTCCGGGGCGGCTGTCAGCCGGAAGCATCAAATTAATCAGATGAGGCCACGAGAAGTAACCCATGATCCCCAAAGCCAAAATTACGACAAAGAGGGACAGCCAAACTTGTCTTCTATTCATGTCTTTCTCCCTATGGCCACGGCGCTATGTAACTTAGTCTCACTAATTTGATTACTTCCAATCCGAAACGATTCAAGCTTTTTCGTGCTGTTGAGCCGAATAATGGTCATGAAGCAGGGCGCTGTCCGTCGAGAAGGTAGGAAATTATTGTGAGAGAGTAGCCATCATGCGTAATTTGTGATCATGCTTCACTTCCTACTATTTGTCTTGCTAGGCTTGGGAGTCGGCGCCTATGGGACTCTGATCGGTGCAGGGGGTGGCTTCTTGCTGGTTCCGATTCTCATTTGGCTCTACCCCAATGCGCGGCCTGAACTCCTGGCGAGTGTTTCTTTGGCTGTCGTTTTCTTCAATGCATTGTCAGGCTCAATCGCGTATGGCAGATTGCGTCGAATAGATTATCGAACGGGTCTCATTTTCTCTGCCGCGGCCCTGCCCGGTGCTGTTTTGGGCGCCCTTTCGACAGAATACATACCTAGGCAGATCTTTGACGTGATCATTGGTTCTCTTTTGATTATTGCCGCGGTGTTTCTCTTGTTAAGGCCAAATCCAAGGATTTCAAGTACCGTGACAAACAAAGGTGGGGCTCATCATGTGGTCATTAAAGATTCATCGGGGGTTATCTATAGATTCTCCTACAATCCGCAGATTGGCATTGGTTTGAGTTTCGGAATTGGATATTTGTCGAGTGTTCTGGGAATTGGCGGAGGAATAATTCACGTTCCGGTTCTCGTCCATCTGTTGAACTTCCCTGTGCATATAGCTACAGCAACGTCGCACTTCATCCTTGCTTTGGTGGCATTCTCTGGAACGGCGACTCATCTCGCCACTGGCACTCTGTTTCAGGGAATGGGGGATATTGTTCCGCTCTCGATTGGAGTGGTCGTCGGCGCTCAAGTGGGCGCCCGTCTCTCAAATCGGCTAGGGGGCCCGGCGATCATTCGAGGTCTCGCTCTGGCACTCCTCCTTGTTGGTCTCAGAACACTGTGGCATTTTCTATAGAGGCCTGATGAGACAGCCATTTTGCAATGATTCCATCTATGATCTGAGAATCGTTTTGCGTATATTCATGTCTAATGGATGAGAGAAAGCTGATCACGCAGGCGCAAGCAGGCGATTTCACCGCCTTCCAATCTCTGGTGGAACCTCACCAGAAGCGGCTGTTTGCGCTCGCAAAGAGAATGACCGGAAACGAACAGGATGCTCAGGACATCGTGCAGGATACCTTACTCAAGGCAATCGACAAGCTGGAGACCTTCCGCGCCGAAAGTTCCTTTGGGACCTGGCTTTACTCGATAGTTCTCAATGCCGGTCGACTTCACATCGTTCACCAGAAGCGTCAGAACATGACTCCGATTGAAGATCTCTTGGATGGCGCTACGCACCAACATGACTCTCACCATCTGCGAGAATGGCGCGACCCACACTCGGTGATGGAGGCCAGTGAAATCCGTAGGTTCATTTCCGAAGCCGTGGACGAGTTGCCCGCTGAGTACTCGGTGCCGTTTGTCCTTCGGTACGAGGACGAACTCTCTATCAAAGAGATTGCCGACCTGTTGAAGTTGTCTGAAGCGGCAACCAAATCGCGAGTATTGCGTGCTCGGCTGTTTCTACGCGAAAAACTTGATTCCATCCTTAAAATTGAGGACAGTAGTGAAAAAGTGCGCTGATTACCTGCAGGAGCTGAGTGACTATCTCGACGGCCAACTTGATCCACAGCTTTGTGCCGAGATCGAGAAACATGTCGGCGAGTGCACCAACTGCAAGCTAATGTTTGATTCTCTCAAGATGACAGTCAAGCTCTGCCGGGAATCTGGCCAGTGTGAGGAACTCCCCGCAGAGTTCGCCCAACGCCTCAATCAAGCCGTTAAGGATCACTGGATTCGCAAATTCGGCAAAGCCTAAATCCCAATTTCCCCGACTCCATAATCTTCAATTATCCTTTCTCAGTCAGAGGTTGTTGGCTGAAAGCGGCATTATATCGCACTCCCATTACCGGGACTCTCCGGAAATTCTTTGAATCGTTTCCCGCGCCAGACGATCGAATCTTCATTGACGCTTTTGCTAAAACGAGAGAGAGGAACATGAAGAACAAGCTGACACACATCTCCCTGAGATTTCCCTGGATCGTGATTGGACTTGCCGTTGCGGTTACAATCTTCTTCGCCGTGCAGTTTCCGAAGATTAAGATCGACACTGATCCACAGAACATGCTTAAAGCCGATGAACCGGCACGCCTATTCGATGCGAAGGTGAAGGAGGCCTTTGCCCTTCACGATATGATCGCAGTCGGCGTCGTCGAAGACAACGGTGCATTCAGGCCTGATTTGTTGAACCGCATATATAAAATCACGGCCGACATTGAGAAACTGGACGGCGTAATCGTCGAGGACATTCTGGCTCCTTCGACTGTGGACGATATCAAGCAGGGAAGCGGCGGCACAATGGTTATTGAGCCGCTCATGGGCGGAGAAATTGAGACCCAAGAACAGGCCGATTACATTCTGTCGCGGATCAAGTCAAATCCGGTACTACGCGGCAAACTTGCTTCTGATGACGGCAAGGCGATTGCACTTTTCATCCCCATACAAGATAAGAATCTTTCGAAGAAACTGGCCGACGAGATCACCGGAATTACCAAGAAGTACGGCGGCGCCGAGAAGTATCATATCGCCGGTCTCCCCATTGCGGAAGATTCGTTTGGCTCGCAGATGTTCAAGCAGATGGCGGTTGCGGCTCCGGCGACATTTCTCGTGATCTTCCTGTTGCTGTTTCTATTTTTCCGCAACATCAAGATCATCATTGCGCCGATGGTGGTTGCTGTCATGGCGGTCATCTGGTCGATGGGCCTGTTGATCCTCACGGGAAACACGGTGCACATCATGGCTTCAATGATTCCCATCTTCCTGATTCCGATCGCCGTGCTAAATTCGATCTACATCATATCGGAATTCCACGCCCATTACAAGAAGTATAGCCACAAAGACAATGCGATCGCGCACGCCATCGACGAACTGTTTGTACCAATGCTTTTTGTCTCAGCGACAGCCTCGGTTGGCTTTTTTGCTCTCGCGGTTACACCAATTCCGCCGGTGCGGGTCTTTGGCATCTTCGTTGGCTTCGGTACGATGGTGGCATGGTTTCTGTCACTGACGATTAACCCGGCATTTGCCAAGCTAATCTCTGCCAAGACCCTTCATCGTTTCGCCAACGCTGATGACGGTCAAGGACTACTGGCGCGATTCCTTCACGGGCTGCGTGATTTTGCGAGAAAGCATTATCGTCCGGTCATTGCTGGCGCAGTCGCACTGGTAATCATCTCGGTAGTTGGCTTATCGAAGATCGTAGTGAATGACAACCCCGTGAAGTGGTTTAAAAAATCAAATCCCATCCGTCAGGCTGACATGGCGATGAACGCTCACTTGGCCGGCACCTATATGAACTATCTCGTTTTTGAGTCCAATGACGCCGACGCTATGAAGCGACCCGACGTTGAGCGATATATTGAAGCCGTTCAGCGCGATCTGGAAAGAGATCCGGTCGTCGGAGCTACTACCGGAATAACCGACGTTGTCAAAAAGGTTCGTTATGAACTTTTCGGCGCCGATTCCACCAAGATGGTGATTCCTGCCAGCCAGGATGAAGTGGCGCAGATGCTCTTCATGTTTGAAATGTCGGGCGGAGATCCGGGCAAGCTATTCAAATTTGTCACTCCGGATTATGCCAGCGCCAATCTTTGGGTTCAGCTTAAGGATGGCGACAATCAGGCGGTTCGTCGTGTCGTTGAAAGAGCAGACAAGTACATCGCTGACCATCCGGTTCCGCAGGGAGTAACCGTGAATTGGGCGGGATTGCCCTATGTAAACACTGTCTGGCAGAAGCTCATGGTCGGTGGTATGCGCGAAGCGCTGTTGGTGGCATTTGGCATCGTGTTTCTGATGATGGTGTCCCTGTTCCGTTCGTGGCGTTGGGGAATAATCTCTATGTTGCCGCTGTCGTTGACGGTGATGGCGATCTATGCTTTCATCGGCTACATCGGCAAGCCGTACGACATGCCGATTTCCGTGCTGTCATCCCTGACACTGGGTCTATCAGTTGATTTTGCGATCCAGTTTATCCAGCGCATGCGCACACTATACTCACGCAATCAGAGTTTCGATCAGACTTACCACGACATTTTCGAAGGCGTCGGAAGAGCCATCGCACGAAACGTTCTTGTCGTTTCCATAGGCTTTGTCCCGATGCTTTTTTCCGACTTGGTACCCTATGTGACTGTCGGCGCCTTCTTCTTAGCAATCATGCTTGTCTCCGGCTTCGTAACCATGCTGCTGCTGCCGGCGATCACCGTCATGTTCCAACGCGTGTTGTTCCGAACGGCAAAGCAATCTGTCGTTGAGCCGCTCGAAGTGCAACCAAGCGAAGTATAGAAACTGAGAACAATCCATCTTGAAAGGATGATAGTACTATGAAAAAACTGATTCAACTGGTGTCGCTGCTGAGCTTCGGAACCCTGCTCCTCTTTACGGCGGCCCATGCCCAGGATGCCACCGACATCATGAAGAAGTCACATCTGGCGATGTACTACGCCGGCAACGACGCCCAAATGGATGTCCAGATGAAGCTCGTCGATAAAAAAGGTAGCGAGCGTATCCGTGAATTTACGATGCTACGCCTCGACATAGCGGACGGTGGCGAACAGAAGTACTATACCTACTTCCGCAAACCCGCCGATGTGGCTCGCATATCATTCATGGTTGACAAGACAAATAGCGGCCACGATCAACGCTGGATCTATGTACCATCTGTCGATTTGGTGAAACCGATTGCCGCCGATGACAAAAATTCCAGCTTTGTTGGCTCCGACTTCACGTACGAGGACGTTTCCGGGCGTCACTGGAGCGAAGACAACCACAAATTCGTCAAAGAGGATCAGCTTAATGGCAAGGCGGTCTATGTAATCGAATCCGTACCGGTGAAACCATACAAGGGCTTCGCTAAGCGCGTCTCCTACGTCGACAAGACCACGTTCATGCCCCTGAAAGAAGAGTACTTTGATGATAAGGGTGAGCTGATACGAGTATTCACGGCTGACAAGATTGATGACATCAGCGGCTTCGCCACGGTAACACAGCGGACAATGGAGAGCGTGAAGAAGGGTAGCAAAACAATTGTCACTTTTGTCGGCACCAAGTACAACGGTGGTCTGAAAGATGACATCTTCGCCGAGCGTTACCTGAAAAACCCACCGCGCGATTACATCAAGTAGGCAAAGGAACGACAAACATGAGATTCAACATGAACATAACACTTCGCCTATTTGCCACACAATTCATCATCAGCCTGCTTTTCGCAAGTGGGCTGATGGCTGACCAGGTCACGCTGAGCGGGTTTGCTCAAGGACTTTTCGGCGGCAAGCTGCAACAGCATAAACTGACACCGAGCGACTATTCTGCCTCCGAGTTCCGACTGCAAATGAGACTCGAATCACATGCTGGCGATGCGGATTTCTTCAGCAAGGTGGATTTTGTTTATGACAATGTCACGCAACCCAAGGATCAATGGGAACTCCGCGAAGCCTACTTGAAATACACTCTCTTCAAGAGACTCGATTTCAAAGTCGGCAGACAGATTCTCACCTGGGGAACGGGAGATCTGATTTTCATCAACGACCTCTTTGCCAAAGACTACGAATCATTCTTTTCGGGACGAGATGACGAATATCTGAAAGCTCCGCAGACTGCCATCCGCAGCGAACTGTATACCAGAGCCGGTACGCTATCGCTGGTCTGGACACCACGATTCACTCCCAATCGCATCCCTAACGGTGAGCGCTTCAGTTACTATAACCCCATGATCGGCGACTTTGTCGGCGGTCCGCCATTCTTCTCGGCACCGCTGCCTGCTGAGCGTTGGGAAAATTCGGAGCTGGCTGCACGTTTCCAGAAGGGACTCGGCAAAGTGACTCTAGAGCTGTACGGATACCGAGGATTCTACAAGAACCCACTTGGATTCAATCCCGTTCTGATGGTTCCATACTATCCCAAACTGAGTGCCTATGGCGGTTCACTCCGAGGACAATTAGCTGGTGGAATCGGCTGGATTGAAGGGGGCTATTACGATAGCCGAGAGGATCGCAGTGGTACGAATCCGATGATCCCCAACAGCAGTGTTCTCGGTCTCGCCGGATTCGAACGACAAGTTGCTACCGACCTGACTGCCAACTTGCAGTATCAAGCCGAATACATGGAGCACTACGAGGATTATGAGAAGACACTGGTAGGTCCGGACAAACGCGATAACGTACGTTCGCTGATTACGTCTCGTATTACCCGCAACTTCCGCATGGAGACAATCCAGTTGAGCAGCTTTGTGTTTTGGTCGCCATCTGATCAGGATGTTTACTACCGTTTCGCCCTGGTCTACAAATACAATGATGCGGTTACTCTGACGGCTGGCGGGAATATCTTTGATGGCAAGAAGAAATTCACAGATTTCGGAGCCTTCGCTCTGAATGACAACCTCTACGCAAAAATGACCTACGGATTTTGATAGGAGAAAATCATATGTCAATGGAAAACAAAATCCGGGTGTTGGCAGGCACACTCGTTCTGGTTTCGTCATTACTAGCACTGTTGGTGTCGCCCTACTGGCTGGCGCTAGCCGGATTTGTCGGGATCAACCTGATCCAATCAGCCTTCACCAATTTCTGCCCGGCGGAGTTGCTACTACGCAAAGCCAACTCCAAGTGAAGTCGGAGGTGCCTGAAGCCTCTTTCATCATGAGTCTGATAGTACAGGCCGCTACACTGGACAGGTTGATTCGGTTTTCAGTTATTGCCGTTACTCGAACCGTATAGTAGCCTCTAGCATCGAGCGTCCCACTAATTTGACAAAATGCCGTCGACTGCTTAGAAAACCACTTGCGGATATGAAACGCGATTTTAGAGTGGCCCACAAGAATCAGTCCCCAAGAGCCTGATACCGGCAGTTTCTCAGTTGCTGTGCGTGAAGACAAGGAGGATTTTGGGAAAGGCACATACTACGGATTTCATACAACCCGCTCTAATTTGCGCTAATGTCGCGATTCTCTTCCCGCCATCTGGTGATGCCCCCTAGCATATTATATACTTTCTGATAGCCCTTTGACTTCATCAGACTCAAGGCATTGGCGCTTCGGTGACCTGTTCGACAATACAGAAGATAGGTGCGTGACTTGGACAACTCATCGATCTTGTTCTGGAAGTCAGAAGATCGATAATCCACGTTGACCGCGCCAGCCAAGTGCCCGGAATTAAACTCCTCTGGTGTACGAACGTCGAGAATGACGAAGGCAGAATCTCTCTGATTGGTCTTGATCATCTTCTCCGCCTCTGCCGGAGTTACATCCGCAACGGAGCGATTTCCAGCGGCACAACCGGAGATGACTAGAAGCAGTAGCGTTGCGGCAAGCGAAATGAAATTGACCCTGGTAAATCGGCGAAGACTCATTGAATTGGCTCCTCGTAAAGGCATTTTATCAACACATCGTCCTTGATACGTACTTGGGCGGCCGGACAAAGCAGCGGATTTGAGACCCGGCGCGCCCCAATTCCGTACCTGACTCTCTGTAGATTAGATTCACGGCAGTGGGAAATGATTCATCCAATTATGGAAGTTTGACAATTCATCGCCGAGCCGGTGTTAAGGCGATAGGTTCCCTGCAGAATCTTCGTCGGTGGGTTGAATCATTTGTCGGGCAATCTCATCCAATTGAGTATGAGGAACAAGAATCGAAATGGGAACGTGTTGGAAGAAGAAAGGTTACATTCGCGTTGTCGGAAGGAGATCATCTGGCTCCGAAGGGGTTTCCTGAGCAGACGATTCGAAACTCGACAAGGAGTATGAGGAGGAATTATGTCAATTATCAGCAACAGAGATAAGGAAGCAATCGCCAAAGAATTCGCATCCCTGGACAAGCCAGTCAAACTGGTGAATTTCACTCAGGAAATTGAATGCCAATACTGTCGTGAGACTTCATCGCTGGTGAAGGAGCTTGGAGACCTCTCCGACAAAGTCACAACTGAAGTGCACAACTTCACTCTTGACACGGAAGCCACGGAGAAATACAAGATCGACAAGATTCCGGCCATTGCATTCGTTGATGGGGAGGACTACGGTTTGCGATTCTACATTCCCTCCGGGTACGAGTTCATGACGTTGCTCGAGACGATTAAGATGATCTCGACGGGAGAATCCGGACTTTCTCTGAAGACGAAGAGATTCCTTAAGGAACTCAGGACACCGGTACACTTGCAGGTGTTTGTCACCCCAACCTGTCCCCACTGTACGCGAGCCGTAAGTCTGGCTTACAAATTTGCTTACGAATCGCCGTTGATCACCGCTGATGCAATTGAGATCATCGAGTTTCCGCATCTCGCGCAGAAATATGAAGTGCAGGGTGTTCCCAAGACGGTAATTAGCGAGAGTGTTCACCTTGTGGGCGCTGTTCCCGAAGAGACTCTCTTGGATTCGATAAGAGAAGCCATAGCTGACCTGCACACACACTCTGTTGAAAAGGAGAACTCTATATGACCAAGAATGTTGCCGGCATTGACCGACTCATCAGAATTATCTTGGGGCTTTTCATAGTCTCGCTGGCCTTCTGGGGACCAAAGTCGCCCTGGGCCTTCCTGGGAATTGTGCCACTGCTCACCGGAGTGGTCAGCTGGTGCGGCTTGTATGCTGTGTTCGGAGTCTCAACATGCAAAGCCAAGAAGCCTTGACTACCGAATAGTTGAAAAAGCGCAAACGAGTCGAAGAACCTTGAATGGTCCCGCTTGGGACGGTGTCGACAATGATGCAGGGGCCAACCTGTCACTCAATTTCTCGCGACGGTATTTCTCTACTTCCTGCCGATAATCAGGAACACAGGGAATTCCCGCCTTCCCTTTCCCTCGATTTCCTTCACGACCGTTGCTGCGGTGATGTCGCGGACTTCTCGGAGACCAGTCCGTCCGAAGATCCCTTTCAAGTACGCCCGCTCGAAGCCGAAGTGGAGCACGCCGGTGTTGTCGTTGTGGAATGAACCATCTTCCTTATCGAGATCGGCGATGCCGAGACATCCTCCGGGAAGTAAAAGATCGTACAATTGTCTTAAGAGCAAAGCCGGTTCGGTTAAATGGTGGAAGGTCATGCTGCTAACAATCAGATGGAACATTCCTACTGCTTTTCCGCCCCATTCAAAATCCACAAATTGAGTGCGAACATTTTTGAGTCCAAGTTTTTCCACTTTAGCTTGAATAACCTCGAGCATTACCTTTGAGCTATCTATACCAGTAATATTTCTTATGTGTGGTTGAATACGTAGAGTAACGAGACCGGAGCCGCAGCCATAGTCGAGGGCGTCCATGTCCCGCATAGGTTTCATTTCTCTGATAATTGCATCTGCGACATCGTTGGCGAGCTTGACCCGCAGCGCGTCTGCTTCCCACGTGGCGGCCTTTTCGTCGAAGTCTGTTTTGTTATGATCCTTCATTGTTCACCTCTTCATCTCTATGGCCATAATGGCGGCTGCTATGTGCAAAGTCAAGTCGCCGATAAGGGCGGTGGTGTAGTGATGTACACGGACTCAGTCTGCTATCCCTTGCCAATGCCTTGGCGTTGCCACATGCAATCGGTCCAAGGTAATCCAAACAACGGAAATCGGCACATTAACTAATGTGGCTTTCGCTTCTGGCGTGTTTGCCGTCAACTAAATCTGACACAAGGTAATGTACTACGTACATCTCTCTACAGAATCGTTGTCCTCAAATGCACCGAGTCAAGAAGATGCCGTAACCGGGTAGAGGATTTCGCATCTCACAACGACCTCTTCCAATTCTACCAGAGAATAATGCTAACAATCACAAGAAGCTCGGAAGATTCGGAATAGTGGGATCGGGCACCCTCGAAAGGCGCGGCCCCGTCCGAAAGAAGAACAGCATGATCGGGACTACTCAACTGGGCACGCTCACCGACAAAGGATTCCGATTGCGGCTTCCCCATAACATGAGAATATAACACCAATCCTCTTCTCCGACACCAGTCTTGGGTTTAATTCTCTTCTCCGTCGTTTTGAAACTGATGACGGTCCTGAAACTTCCATCTGCCCCAAAAAGACGCGCAAGCTCTTCGCGTAAACGGCGCCTAACATTACAGAATGCTTTGGCCAGCAGTTCGCCGGCGCGAGGCAAAGGCAAACACCTTTGTTCTGGATGCTCGGCGAGCACTTTCGAATTCGAGTTGCGCACCTTGCTATGTATGGGGACTTCGATAGTCTTCCGCTTACCTGTTCGAAATTTTCTCACCTGATTGGAGGAGTTATGAACTTAAGAAACCCTTCCGCATTGTTGAGCCTTCTCTGCATTGCCATTATTGCTCTTACCAGCTTCAGTTGCTCCGAAAGCAAGAATACTCTGACCGGGCCCTCGGATACAAATGAGGAGACCGACGACCAATATACTTTGGAGAGGACTCTATCTGAAGGTGCTCAGCGGAACACCATCGCTTTTGACGCTCTTGCTTTTCTGTCAGGCGATTTGGGCGGCCAATCGTTTCTGCCACCGGGCAAGGTAGCAGACTTCTCGGGGTTTCAGTACCTGAGAGATAACGACCCGACCCAAATGGGTCACAACACCGACTTCGTTACCATCGTTGCATTTAATGTCCTGCACCGACTGTCGGATAGCCAAATCAACCTGCTGGTCGAACGAGCGCAGAGCCAGGTGAATTTGATCAACGAATACGCGTACCAGAGGTTTCCGCTGATGAAGGCATTTCGTCGTCTCGTCGGCGATGACTTGCCTACTGGCACTAGCGGACTCGACAAGAGCGCTGTGATGGCTTTCTCTGCGGACCTCTACCGAATTGATGGACAGATCAGTTACGATCGGGCGCGGTTGCTCGGTAGTATCGTAAGATCTCTTTCGTCCGGTCAGCGGGCCTCGCTGGATTCACTGAAGGCGAAGGGTGGCGTGGGGAATTGGGATCGAACGCTCTCAGACACCCTCCAAGACTTGCAACTCGATCGGGATGTCAGCGTGGCGGTAATGACTTACGCCAGCGAGACGTACAGCTGGTATGCCGGTTCCATCAACGCGGACACCTATTTCTGCCCCGAGCGACAAGGTACATACTTCGGCTCATTCTATCTCAAAGACTGGCCGGCAATGGGTAACCCGAACTACACCATCAATGAACAGTTGACAGCAAGCGCAGGTGAGAATTTTCTTCGCATCCTGACGACTGCTCAGGCGCAGAAGATAACGAGTATCGTTGACTCACAGAAGACAGCCTTGTTGGCACTTGTGGAAAGACGGAGAAGTATTTCCACCCAGTTGCGCCGTTTCATGACCGAGCAGTCGATCGACAGCAGTCTCGTGATAAGTCTATCAGAGCAATACGGCCAACTCGACGGCGAAATTTGCTATCTCTACGCTACCCGCTTTTCGCAGGTTTATCAGACACTGAGCGCCACTCAGAAGAACCAAATCACGGCGTTGGTGGATTCTCTGGGTTACGTTCCTGCGACAGGGGCTTTTTTATATTCTCAGCCGATCGCCATGCCCGGAATCATCAACACGGATTTTCTGTTCGGCACAAACCCTAGCGCCGGTTTTGAACTGAGCAGCCCGGACGTCGAACAGGGTGGAACGCTTCCTGTAGACTACACCTGTGATGGTGCCGCAGCAACACTACCATTGCGATGGAGCGGAGCCCCCGAAGGTACTCAGAGCTATGCACTCATCATGCACCATGAAGCCTCACCGACTGACATCTACTGGTACTGGGTCATGTACGATATTCCCTCTAACATCGATAGCATCCCCAGAAACGGCACAGGACCATGGACTTTAGGAAACAACAGCGTCAACGGCTTGACCGAATATACTCCTCCTTGCTCCAAGGGACCAGGCGCGAAGACATATATTTACACGCTCTATGCTCTCTCGACGCCAATAGAAATCGCGGTTGACCATTCTCAGGTCAACCGCGACGTACTATTGGCAGCGATGGATGGGCGGATCTTATCCACGGCCAGCCTCACTGTCACTTACTCACGTTGATTGCCATGAGAGTTGGCAGAGGGGCCGACCGGTGTCGGTCCCTCCTATTGAGGCGTATAAGTTACGGTCATCTGACTACTCGCAAGAATTAGCTGATTAATCGCGTCCGTGAGTATCGCCCCGGTGACTTGTTCGGCGGGCACGCCGAGCACGGGAGTACCCGATAAGGCGTAGACAGTGAAAGTATACGTTTTAGAACCCGGGCCTTGAGGACAGGGGGGATAGTATCTGAGTTCCGGACCGTCACTACTCAGGCCGGCTATTCCCACGCCCGTGGTGTTTTCGGCAATTGACGTCACGTTACTCGGAATGTTGTAGAGAACCCAGTTCCACTTCAGTCCGTCAAGCGACATTGTCGTCATCATGACCGCGAACTCGGTGGTGCCCTCCGGCGCTCCCGTCCATTCAAGAGCCGGACTCGTTCCGGCTCCGGCACAAGTGTAGATTACCGCAAGCTCGCCTCCGTCCTGAAATGACGCACTCGCGAGTGTGAAATCCAGCGCTGAGGCACAGGGGGCAGGTCCACCGGCGAAGATATAGGCAATCAGATACACAGCATCAGATATGTTTACCGCCCCGTTTTGGTCGGCATCACCCTCTCCAAGCGGGCTCGGCGCAGGTCCTCCGCTGAAGATGTAACTGATCAAATAGACCGCGTCGGAGATGTTTACCGACCCACTGCCGTCGGCGTCACCGCAGTTGGCGGTAGTCACCGCGCCAAACAAAAAATCGGTATTGGCGATCCCGGGCATTGGGATAGGTTCTGAGTAAAGGAATGCACCGCTTGCCGGCACATAGCCAAGTGAATCAGCAAGAGCCGTCAGTTGATCCTGCTGCGTTACGTTTAGCGCATTACCAACACTAGCAAAGGTCGAGGCGTAGCGATACACTATGTCGCCATC
>CAIYYT010000011.1 GCA_903930455.1 uncultured bacterium
CCGATCTTGGCGGTTCACTATCTCGGGCAAGGCTTCGATGACGTTCTCAATACCCTTGCCCGGACCGAGCAGCCCGAAGGTGAGTAGCACCATGCGCCCATCCACACCGAACTGGGTTTTGTAGAAGCTCGAATCGACGAAGGGCATGTCCGGAATGCCGTGGGGGATGATATCCACCTTGGTATCTGGAACTCCGTACGTCTCGCGCAGAATCTCAGCACCCTTGCTAGCCATCACCACTAGCGGGAGTCTCCTGGCTATACCCAAACCTGTGAAATGCCCATCAAATAATGTTATTGTTGGCTTTGAGCAAAACCTTCATTTTGGTAAGCAAGGAAATCATTGCTCTTGCGAAATCAATCACCGATTTGGGGCGGCGGTAATTTAGGGTCTGAACTTCAGGGCGTTAGTTCTGGCTAGAAATCGTCGTGACGCGGGTTTATTCGGATTGACGAGTGGTAGTTGCTGCGTCATGATGTTTGGAAATGTAGGACCTAACCATGCAACTCATAGCCAAAACAATCAAAGGCAACCGCTACTGGTACCTCATTCAGAAAGGGCGCCGTGGTGATGTTGTCACCAACGTAAAGACGATCTATCTGGGATCTGCCGACCGCTTGGCTGGAATCCTGGCTGAGGCTGGGGAATCCTCCTTCCCGGTTTCACATAGCAGCCAGGAGGTTGGTGCCAGCGCAGCCCTCGTCGCAGAGGCGCGGGCCCTCATGCTTTCCGAACTGATCGACAAGGCCTGTCCCAATCGACGGTCAGACGCGATGCTATCTTTTGGGCAGTTGATTACGATCCTGGCGATCCAGCGAGCAATCGCCCCCACTCACTTGCGGAGTCAGGAAAAATTGAGGACTTGGTACGAAGGCTGTGGGATTCAGGACCTGCTACCCCTTGACCCATGTGGTCTTGATTCCCGACGGGTGGATGAGGCACTGGATCTATTGCGCGCAAGTGATCTGGAAAGGCTTGAAACAGCCTTGGTGGCCGCGGTTCTTCGCGAAAACGAGGTGGCCCGGGATGTTCTCGCTTTCGATACGAGCAACTTCGACTCATACACTCGTTCCGCCAACCCGAGTCAATTGCTAAAGCGTGGACACGCCAAAAGCAAGCGCACCGACCTACGCGTCCTTGGCCTGGGCCTGCTGGTGACAGCTGATGACGAGGGCCTACCCCTCCTGTGGTTCGTTTATCCCGGCAACCAGCCTGACACGAAGTCTTTTCGTGGCTTTCTGGCCCGGCTCCGGCGCAACCAGAAGCGCCTTGGCATCGGCACCCGCAGCACTGTGGTTTGCGATGGTGGCAACATCTGTCAGGACGCCGTGGAACAGGTTGAAGGGGATCCTTCCCTGCACCTGGTGGCCCGATTACCGACAGGCCACGCCCCTCAGGCCGATATGCTTCGCACGAATGAATTGCAACCAGTGGAGGGGTTTGGCGACACGGTCAAGGCGAAGATGCTGCAAACGCAAGTCTACGGGAAGATCCGTACCGTGGTGGCTGTTTACAGTGCCAGCATGCATACCTCGCAACTACCGGGACTCTATCGGGACATCAAGAAGGCGCAGGGTGACCTGACTGCGTTAAAACAGCGGCTGGAACGACAATCCGAAGGGAAAGGGCGTGGCCAACCGTTGACCCTGGCAACAGCCAAAGTCAAAGCGGAAGGGGCTCTGGGACGCCAACACATGACCACTCTCTATGGGGTTGAGATCGGTGGCACGGATGTGAAACCAACGCTCTCATTCAGTTTCAACGATGCTGCCCTACATTACCTTGAAGAGTATCGTCTCGGTCGCACGGCCATCATCACGGATCACAGCGATTGGCCAATCGAGAAGATTGTTTCGAGTCTGCGGGAGCAGAGTCATGTCGAATTCGCATTTCGTCAACTGAAGGAACCGCAGTGGGCATCCGCCGTCCCACTGCGGCACCACACGGATCCAATGCTTCGCCTCCATGCGTTTACCGCGGTATTGGCACTGTTGCTTTCCAAGCTGGTTGTGCGACGCCTTAAGCGTGCAGGGATACAAACGACAATCAACGAGGCG
>CAIYYT010000012.1 GCA_903930455.1 uncultured bacterium
CTCCTCTTAGTAATCTTTTCGGAACATCTCGCTAATTACTTCACTCATTTGCTCTTCGAAAGATCAGAAAGTATCGTTTCGACATACTTGCCTGTTTCGGCAAACGGGACTTTACCGCCATTCCGCACCACGTTCGTCGGACCGGCGTTGTAGGCGGCCAGAGCCGTTTTCAGGTCACCGAAACGATCCACCAACGACCGCAAGTATCTTGCCCCTCCCATGATGCTCTCTTTCGGATCAAAACGATCGCTGACTCCCATCGCTTTTGCGGTATCGGGCATAAGCTGCATCAATCCGGCGGCTCCCTTACGGGAAACGGCCTGAGCGTTGCCCCCCGATTCACGCAGAATCATTGACTGCAACAGGTCTTCAGGCAGATTGGTTTCCGCCGCCGCGGTACGAATGTGCTCAATGTACTTATTTAGAACAGGCATCTCATTCTCCGGCTGCGCTGCCTCGTTGCTTGCCGTATTTGACAGCGTCTGCGATTTTGAACCGCTGTCAGACAACACGGGCGCTTGTCGGCTCGTAGTCACCCCGGTCGCTTCAGGTTTGGCTACTTTTAGTTGTCGTGGTGGCTCGGCGCATGGCGTATCGATCGCGGTTGCTCTCGGAATCGCGCCGGAAGCCTTTCCGGTAGTCAGTGGCGATTCCGACTGCGACATGGTATCTAGTCGCTTTGCGAGATGCTCATAGAGCAGCTTGCCGACACCGAGCATCCCTTTTTTCGCGAGCTGTTGCGACACGGACTCATCAGCCATTGACAACATGATGTCTTTTCCAAAGCCGTCTTCTTCCTTTGTGAACGAAGTTGATCGCATGCTCTTCATTAGTTGCGCGATGAAAATTGCCTCAAAGGCCTGCGTCGTCTTCTTGAGTTTGAGCCGACGTTGTTCCGATTCACTAAGAACCTGCTGCTTGTGCTGGACAGGCAGAGGCGACGAATCGGTCTTCAGCGAAATCATAACACGACTAGTTCGGCGCGGAGCGCGCCGGCCTGTTTGATAGCTTGAAAGATGGCAATGATGTCGCGTGGTGTTGCGCCGATTGCGTTCAGCGCAGCAGCGATTTCGGAAACATTTGTGCGCTCATCGAAGTACACGACGCGCGCCTGTTCTTCTGTGACATTGATATGGGTATCTGTGGTCTCTTTGGTCACGCCCTGCGAGAACGGCTGGGGCTGACTGATGACCGGAACCGACTTGATCTCAATAGTGATATTGCCATGCGCCAAAGCGACCGGCGCAATACTGACATGCTCCCCGGCAACAATCGTACCGGTTTTTTCATTGATCACGACCCGCGCTTTCGCGTCCGGATTTACCATAAGATTCTCGATTTGAGCGATGAACTGCACCTTGTCATCCTGCGATGCCAATGCCGAAGGAACCTTCAGCGCAATTCCGGCATCGTCAGCAGTCGTCGCGCTCCCCGGAAAACGGTCGTTGATTGATTCTTTGATACGCTGGGCGGTAGTATAGTCGGGACTATACAGCGACAACTTGACGACACCCGGTGATATGTCAAATTGGGGTGGCTCGCGTTCTATCGTTACACCGTTGGGAACTCGCCCCACGAGAGTGTAGTTACTAACAATCTTGTTGCCACCAACCTGTACATTGAAGCCACCAATGGATACCGATCCCTGGGAATAGCCGTAGATTACTCCCTGTCGATCACTCATCGGCGTCATAACCAGAGTTCCACCTTCAAGTGTTGAAGCGTCCCCTATCGACGAGACGGTGACGTCTAATTTGTCACCCAGTTTTGCGTTGGCGGGAATCGTGGTCGTCACCAACACGGCGGCGACGTTTTTGATCTTGACTTTGCTGGTCGGCACGGTCACGCCCATGCGTTGCAGCATATTCGTCACCGACTGGACGGTGAACTGTGCGCCTTTGCCGTCACCGGTGCCGTTTAACCCGATCACCAAGCCGTAACCCATCACATCGGTTTCTCCCGTTTGATTGATGCGGGCAATGTCCTTGATGCGGACATCTGCATATGCTTTCATCAATGAGATGATGTTCACCAGCACGAAGATGATGATTGCCAAGATAATCAGCCGTATCAAGCGCATCGGGTACCTACCTGCTTAA
>CAIYYT010000013.1 GCA_903930455.1 uncultured bacterium
GTCTGAGACACAAAAAATGGCGTCCCCAACGGGATTCGAACCCGTGTTATCGCCGTGAAAGGGCGGTGTCCTGGACCGGGCTAGACGATAGGGACGTCAGCGAAGTCTGGGATTATACGTTTCTGGCGGGATTTGTCAAGAGAATTGTTGTGATGCTAGGGGCATGGTGCTGGCGCAGCTATTCATGCGAGAAAGCGGCAAGATAGAGAACAAGAGCTGCCAGCATGATCAGAAACAGCGAACCCCAGACAATCAGCCTCGTCCAGTCGTTATCTCCGGTTCTGGCAAAAGCATCAGCCCGGGCAGTTGGCGCGGCTGTATCCACCTTGGCGAGTAGGTCATGAATCTCAGCAAAGCCTTGGAAACGTTCCGACGGTAAGGTTCGAACCATCCGTTGGATAAGAGTCTTCAGCGATTGGGGCGTAGTGCGAGCACCGTCAATCCAGACAAATTTGCCATAGGTATCGAAAGTCGGTTTGCGATTGGTGAGCAGTTGGTAGAAAATAACTCCGGCGGCATAAACATCACTGGCCTTACTTTTACGTCGTTCGGGAGCGGCATACCAGTTGGCGGCGTTTTTGTCCACCGTGGGCATAAGGGCGAAATCGGCGATTTTGAGTACATCCTCGCGGTCAAACAGGATATTCGATGGCTTAAGGTTGCCATGAACAATGTTACTCTTGTGAGCAAAATCCAGCCCGGCGGCAATCTGCAACATCAACCGGCGCGCGTCGCGGTGATGCATCGGTTTGACCAAGCGATCCGCCAGCGACCCTCCCTGTGCATAGTCCATAATGATGACTAGCTTGGCACTGTCACTGCCGGCGCCATGCAGGGCCAGAATGTTGGGATGATGCATATTGGCAAGAAGCCTGGCTTCCCGCAACCCGATTTCGGGTTTATTTTGCTTCTTGATGACGAACAACGAGCCGGTGGCACGGTCTTCCACAAGGTATGTTGAGCTGTATACACCCGTCTTGAGCGTGTCCAAAAACGAGCAATTGCCGAGAAAAGCCTTGGCCTTCTCCACTGTCGGTGGCGCGGCCGCAACATCGCTCTTGTGCATTACGGCAAGCAATTCATCTTTCATCTCCACCGCTTTCTGATATCTAGCGTCAGGATCGGGCTGCAGTGCTTTCATCACGATGGCATCGAATCCTGACGACAGTTGCGGATTGACTTCCGACGGCTTGCGATGTCTCGCCATTGGCGGTTTTCCGGTCAACACTTCACAAAGCATGACCCCCACGGCATAGATGTCGGTACGGTGATCAACCCTGGAGGAATCCTCTTTCTGTTCGGGAGACATGTAAGCGAAGGTTCCGACCATTGCACCCGTTGCGGTGAGTTGATTAGCCTCAGCCCCGAGAATATGAGAGATGCCGAAATCGGCGATTAGAGCGTTATCTTCGCTATCAATCAGAATATTCGCCGGCTTGATATCTCGATGGATGATGCCGTTTTTGTGAGCATAGTCAAGACCCTTAAGCACCTGCACGATGACATGAAGTTTGCGATCAAGTGGCCAGTTCTCTTTCTGGAGAATGCGCTGAAAATCGGTACCGACAACATACTGCATGGCAAAATAGAGCCGCCCGTGGTCCTCACCGCGGTCGATTATCTGCACGATGTTGGGATGAGACATCTCCGCCAAAGTAGTCGCCTCGCGGTCAAAACGCTGAATCAGGTTCGTGTCTTGGCTAAGACGCGGGTGGAGTATCTTAATGGCTACCTTGCGGTTAAGTGACTTTTGACGTGCGAGATAGATTTCGGCAAGACCCCCCTCTCCAATCTTGTCGATAATCTCGAACTCGCCAATTGCGGCGGGATATGGTTTGGTCAACTTAGTCTCAGGCATATTTCAACACCACAATTGTATTGCACCCCTAATAGGTATTTTCGGTAAGGACCGAAACGATCTTGAGGAAGCTATTTGATCAACAACATTTTACGGGTCAGTACACCAAAATTGGTCGTAAGACGATAGAAATAGACCCCTGATGGTTGCGATCCGGCGTCCCAGATAACAACATGCTCTCCGGAAGAGTATCTGTCCTCAGCCAAAGTGGTAAGGCGATGCCCCGCAACGTCATAGACGTCGAGTCGAATGTGATCTGATCGCTTGAGCGAGAACACGATCTGCGTGCTGGGATTAAAGGGATTGGGGAAGTTCTGTCGCAGAGAGAACTGCTCTGGTATCTCAACATTTCCATCTTCAACTGAAGTGGCTTGACGAATCTGAATGCCTCCGGCAGTAAAACTAGGATAAATCGTCCGGCCAGACGCATCTGAGGCATCCAGCCGTTCGTAAAGCGTCGGATGATAGAATGTATCTATAGGCACATAGGCATCTGCAGCAAACGTTGTTGTGTGGAAATGTATCCTGCAGATTTCACCCCCCCCAGCGGGAAAAGTCGGGATCGGCGGGTTGAGGCTTGGGATGACATCGATGAATCCTTCGCGATCGGCGTCAGTGACCTGTGCCCAAAGGCTGAAATTGCCTATTGCGATCGTGTATTGAAACGATACCGAGTCAATGATAATGTCGCTGCTGGCGCCAATCTTGAGCGGAATTCGAAGTCCCGCAAGCGGGACATCATTGTCGCACAAGATGCGCAAGTAGCTTGCCGTCGCACGCCCCACATCCTTAGTCTCCACTTGTACTGAGACAGTCTGGCCCAGACCCGTGGCAACAAACAGCGTGAAAAAGACGAGGGTTTTCGCAAAAAGGCGTGAAGGCATTCGATCTCCGTGACATGACCGGGCGAAGTAACAGGGCAATATAACTCACGCGGTCATATTGTCAACGAGTTAGACCTTGCCAAATTCGGCACTACCGTGTCCCAACGCTTCGTTGTGAACACATATGCCATTCAACAGCATTTGCGTAGTCTCACCATTTGGGCTTATATTCCCGATCGTATGGCGCGAAAAAAAACATCAGGGCTTGACGAAACCGTCTTCACGAGCACCCTATCCTCGCTGACTGGCGCGTCAGGCAGTCGCCCGAAAATGGTGGGCAATGAGCCGGCAGATACGCTGGTCGCGCTGTCCGGCGGTCCTGACTCAGTAGCGCTACTGCATCTCATCCATGCGGTAAGCATGGAGATGGGGTTCATGGTCGCTGCCGCCCATGTCAACTATAGACTCCGTGGTGAGGAATCGCAGGGGGATGAACGCTTCTGTCGCGATCTATGTAGGCAATTGGGCATCAAGCTCCACATCAAGAAAGCGAGTCTGTCAGCTCGGAAATCCGGAACGAACCTGCAGGCCGAGGCGCGCAGAATACGATACAGTTTTTTTGACGAAATCTGCGCGAAGCACCAGCTCACCTGGATTGCTACAGGGCACAACAAGACCGACAACATCGAGACAATCCTGATGAACCTATGCCGTGGCGCGGGTACGTTTGGCTTGTCAGGTATCGAACCTGTTTCGGGCAAGGTCATTCGTCCGCTGCTCGATTTCACGCGCGAGGAGATCATCGCATATTTGCAACAAAATCATCTCCCTTATCGCATCGACCGCTCGAATTTGGAAGGCAAGTACACGCGTAACAAGGTCAGGCAGCAACTGCTGCCAGTCGTCGTGAAGATATTCGGAGATAAGGCGATTGGCAGTATCGCCCGCGCGGGACAAATATTAGCTCAGCAAGAGTATTACTTGCGCGGACAAATTTCTCGGTTGTTGGATCGCGACGCCGTGGTGACACCGTTCGGAAAGATAGCCCTTGATTTGAAGCGCTTTCGGCGATATGATGATCTCCTGAAGCAGTTACTGATCGCAGACTGCTTCGAGCGGTTGACTGGATCACTGCAGAACTTCGATCTGGCGGCGGCACAGAGAGTGATCAAGCAGGTACGCTTGGCAACAGTCAAAGCAGATCTGACGTCCGGACTGATTGCCGAGATTGTCGGTGAACGGCTTTACATCTATCGCACGGCGAAAGACAAACCGTCCTACGCGGTTCGACGCAAGGGATCCACCTGTCTGCAAGGGTATGGGATGGAGATATCAATAGAAGAGACACCGACGGCGAAGCTAGCCAGCAAAGAATTGCGTCTCGGCAAGAACCTGAAGGTCTATGTCGATGCAGACAAGATGCGGGGTAAGCTGACGGTCAGATCACCGAGAGTCGGCGATCACTTTTCGCCGTTGGGCATGAAAGGGTCAAAGAAGCTGTCGGACTTCTTTGTCGATCGCAAGATCGACCGTCCGCTGCGCGAGGAAAAACCGTTGTTACTTTGCGGCGACAAAATCGTATGGATAATTGGTCATGAGATTGCCGATAATATCAAAATCTCTGCACTGACGAGGACGGCACTGAAATTGGAGGTAACGCAACATCGCGAGTTCTGATATCGACCGCCAACTGGAAATACTGATCAGTAAGGAGCGACTCCAACAGCGCGTCGTCGAACTGGCGCAGGAAATCAAGCGCGACTATCAGGATCAAAACCCGGTTCTGATCGGTACGCTCAAAGGGTGTTTCGCATTCCTGACTTTTCTGGCTCTAGAACTTGACTTCGATGTCGAAATCGATTTCATCTCCGCGCGGTCCTATGGTCATTCCGACCGTACTTCGGGCAGAGTGGATTTATTCAAGAATCTTTCGATAGATGTAAAAGACCGGCATGTGCTGCTGGTAGAGGATATAGTAGACTCGGGCTTTACTTTGCGCATCCTGCTGGAGGATCTCCAGCTTGCCAAACCGAAATCGGTCGCTGTAGTAGCGCTGCTGAACAAACGCGCGAGTCATCACGTAGAAGTGCCGCTGAAATATGTTGGCTTTGATATTGAAGATGATTTTGTTGTAGGATTCGGACTTGACTTTTCGGAGAAGTACCGGAACTTACCATATATAGCCGTGTTAAAACGTATGAACATGAGCAAAAACCAGTAGGAATTTGGAGTAAACGCGTTTGGATAGCAATTTGAATAGAGGGCCTGATCTGCCACCGCCGATGCCGAGGCGGGGCGAAGATCCCAAGGGCAAAAACGACTCGAATTGGAAGCGCAATTCCCGAACCATGGCCTTCTGGCTGATCTTTTTGTTGATTATCGTCTTCCTGCTCAAATACGTGGCTTCACCACATTCTGAACGAACGCCGATCAGGTATACCGAGTTGCTCGATCAACTCAAGAAGGGCAATATCGAGGAAGTGACTTTCGTCGAACGCGAAGTTCGCGGCAAGCTCAAGAGCAAATTCGTTCCGGAAGATTTCAAGGGCAAAACTGAAGGCATCGACAACTTCGTGGCGATGATTCCTTTCACCGACCCAGAACTGGTCAACAAACTGGATTCCGCCGGCGTGAAAATTAGCGCCGAGAAATCGGAAGAGAATTGGCTCAGCTACCTCTTCACCTTCGCGCCCTTTCTACTGGTCATTCTCTTGTGGCTTTTCATAATGCGCCAGATGCAGGGGGGCGGCCCCAAGAGCCTGTTCAGTTTCGGCAAGTCACGAGCGAAACTGGCGACTGAAGATCGTCCAAAGGTGACGTTCAACGACGTCGCCGGCGCAGATGAAGCCAAGGAAGAGCTTGGGGAAGTTATCGAATTCCTCAAGGAACCGGGCAAGTTCCAACGGTTGGGGGGGAAAATCCCCAAGGGCGCGCTTCTGATCGGCGCTCCAGGCACCGGCAAAACGCTCTTGGCGCGCGCCGTGGCAGGCGAGGCAGGTGTGCCCTTTTTCTCGATGTCGGGCTCCGATTTTGTAGAAATGTTTGTCGGCGTAGGCGCATCGCGAGTACGCGACCTGTTTGATCAAGGCAAGAAGAATGCTCCGTGTATCCTATTCATCGACGAAATCGACGCAGTCGGTCGCTTGCGCGGCGCAGGTCTGGGGGGTGGACACGACGAGCGCGAACAAACGCTAAATCAGTTGCTCGTGGAGATGGATGGCTTCGAATCCAATGAGGGCGTAATCTTGTTAGCAGCCACCAACCGCCCTGACGTGCTTGACCCCGCCTTGCTGCGACCGGGACGTTTTGATCGACAGATCGTGGTCAACCTTCCCGATATCAAAGGCCGCGAAGGAATCCTGCAAGTGCATATCCGCAAGCTTAATCTTGCCGATGATGTTGACATCAAGTTGATCGCCCGTGGCACACCCGGGATGTCGGGCGCCGATCTCGCCAACTTAGTGAATGAAGCGGCTCTACTAGCGGCGCGCCACGACGCCGACAAAGTCAGCATGCAGGACTTCGAAAAGGCGAAGGACAAAGTCATGATGGGCGCCGAGCGGCGGTCATTAGTGATCTCCGAGGAGGAAAAACGCACGACGGCCTATCATGAAGCCGGACACGCGCTGGTTGGCAAGCTCATTCCCAAAGCCGATCCTGTCTACAAAGTGACAATTATACCGCGCGGTCTGGCTCTGGGTGTGACCAGCTTCCTCCCGATTGAGGAAAGGCACACATATTCCAAGGAATACCTCGAAACCAAGCTAATTTATCTCATGGGTGGACGCGCCGCCGAAAAACTGGTGTTCGACCAGTTCACTACCGGCGCAGGTAATGATATCGAACGGGCAACGGAGTTGGCGCGCAAGATGATTTGCTCTTGGGGCATGTCGGACAAGCTCGGACCGTTAGCCTTCGGCAAGAAAAGCGAAGAGATATTTCTCGGTCGGGAGATCTCGCAGCATCGCGATTTTTCGGAGAAGACGGCGATGATAATCGACGAGGAAGTGCGCGGCATCGTGGAGCGCTCTTACAATAACGCTGAGGAAATCCTGCAAGCCAATCTTGACAAGCTGCACAATCTGGCAACGGCGCTGCTTGAACACGAGATTCTTGACAGTGATGAAATTGACACAATCATGCACGGCGACCGACTCGCCAAAGCACCGATCAACCCCCAGAAGGCATGACGAGTAGAGAGCTGAGACAAGAAGATCGGGTAGCGGTACTTTTCAACAATCGTAATCGAATTATCGTGATGGGCGTGGTAAACACCACGCCCGATTCTTTTTCGGACAGTGGGCAGTTTTTAGACGCAAACCACGCCGTAGACCATGCGCTGCAACTTGCCACAGACGGAGCAGACATCATCGACGTCGGCGGTGAGTCTACCCGTCCCGGCGCCGATTCAGTGGGTTCGGAAGAGGAGATGCGCCGGGTCATACCGGTGATCGAGCGCCTTGCCGCACAGATTGTCGTACCGATTTCAATCGATACATACAAAGAATCAGTGGCGCGCGCCGCCTTGACCGCCGGAGCAACGATTGTGAATGATATCTCAGGGTTGACCGCTGATCCCCGATTGGCGCAAACAGCCGCCGAGTTTGGGGCGGGGCTTATTCTGATGCACAAGCGTGGCGATCCGACCACAATGCAGTCCGATACCCACTATGAGGACTTGATCGCCGAGATCAGCTTGTTCCTGCGAGAGGCCATTTCTAAAGCAGAGGCGGCCGGCGTTGACCCTGCAAAGATCATGATCGACCCCGGAATCGGGTTCGGAAAAGACCTTGCGGGAAACGTGCAAATCATTAATTCTGTTGGTAGTTTGACAGAGCTCGGCAAGCCGGTTCTGATCGGCGCATCACGCAAGGCGTTTATCGGTCGGATAACCGGAGCCGATCCGGCACATCGACTCCACGGCTCGCTGGCAGCAACGGTGGCAGCAGTGATCTATGGTGCAGCGGCGGTACGCGTACACGACGTCAAAGAGACTCGTGAGGCGGTCGATGTGGCGATTCAATTGCGACGGGTGAAATAATGGAATTGTTCGGTTACAAGTTTATCAAGTTCACGCTGATCGATCTGATCGATGTCTTGGTCGTCGCCTATATTTTCTACAAGTTCCTGTCGCTCTTGAAGGGCACCCGCGCGGCTCAAATGATCACCGGCCTGACAATGCTGTTTGTGATTGCTTTCTTCGCGTTTTGGTTCCAGTTGCAGGGTCTGATGTGGCTCTTCTCTAATCTGGCCACGGTCGGTGTTATCGTGATGGTGATTCTATTCCAACCGGAGATTCGCGGCGCGCTGGCGCAGATCGGATTTTCGCGAATCGCAAAGTACTTCTATCGCGGTGAGGATTCGGCTACCGTGGATGAGATCTCTCGCGCGGTACTCAAGCTCTCGGTGCTCAACCACGGCGCTCTGATCGTAGTAGAAAGAAACATCGGTCTGCGCGATTTCGTCCAGAGCGGTAAGGAAATCAATTCCAGGGTCTCCGAGGAGTTGATCACCACGATCTTCACGCCATATACACCACTCCACGATGGCGCAATCATCATCCGCCAAGACTTGATAGTTGCCGCCGGTTGCATGCTGCCGTTATCGCAAAATCCGGCATACCTCAAAATGTTTGGCATGCGCCACAAGGCCGGTGTCGGCATCACCGAGGAATCGGATGCCGTCTGCATCATCGTTAGCGAAGAAAGTGGTGGGATCTCAATTGCTCTCGAAGGGGCGCTGCGTCGTGATATCGAACGCACGCAGTTCAAGGAAATCCTGATGCGGTTCTTAAAGGCCTGACGAGTCACTACAGACGCGAGCAGTTGAAGGTGGACGCTGTCACCGCTATCGGTGCTGAATGGAGGTTGTTCGATGGCTAGACTCGTGGGAAATAGGTTATACGTACTCAAGATATTGCGCCGCGTTAACGCTGCGATACTTGTCGGAGTTCCCTTGTTCGGTTTTTTAGTCGGCATGTTCTGGAGGGATCCAGAGCTGAGCCGACTGGGAACGGCGCTCAGAATCACGTTCTTTCCTGTGCTCCTTATAAGTCCGTTCTGTATCCCTTTTCTCGTGTTGAATATCTGGGGACTCAGGATTGATCCGGAGCGGCGAGTACGCTACATCATTGAGATGATCGTGTTATCGGTCTGGATAGCGTGGGCGGTGTATGAGTACATCACACTTCCAATGCTAGCACCTTAGTGGAGTAGTTGTAGGTCAGGCCGACTTGCGGCCTGACGGCATTTTTCTGATACATGCGAGACTGATTGCCATGGACCTTCGACGCCGTTCGCCCTGAGCCTGTCGAAGGGCAAGAGGCGTCCGTTCATCCTTCGACAAGCTCAGGACGAACGGACTCACTTCTCCTGGTTGTGTCAGGTCATGGACGTAAGGCGTCCTAAGACCTGACGGAACTGCGAGCCAAGGTCACTTGTCGTTGGCAGCTTATCCCGCTTGACCCGGCACCAGCGGTTGTGTATATCTGTGAGGCGAACTAGCGTCTTCTGGAGGAAGTAGTGACCAACATCATCCTTGCGCTCCTGGGTGGGCTTGCCATTGGCCTGACGGTGGCATTCGTTCTGAGAAATCAGCAGGCTAAGCAGGCCAGAGAGCTGGCGGAAGAGCTTTTCCGCGAAGCCGAGGCACAGCGCAAAGCCAGTATCGATGCGGTTATTGATAACGTGAAAGCATCCTTCGGCGCTATGTCACTGGAAGCACTCTCAAAATCGACTGAAGAGTTTCTCAAACTCGCAAAAGCCAGGCTCGACACCGAGCGGGAAGCCTCGGCCAGGGAGCTTGACTCCAAGAAGGGACTGATCGACCAGCAGCTTCAGGCGATGACGGTACAGATGGAGCAGGTTTCGCGCACGATCAACGAGCTTGAAAAAGACCGCGTTGAGAAGTTCGGACAGCTTTCCAGTTCACTTATGCTGCATGCGGAACAGACCCAGTCTCTGATGCAAACGGCCAACGCGCTACGGCAGGCGCTCTCCAGCACCAAGGCGCGCGGACAGTGGGGCGAGCGCATGGCCGAGGATGTGTTGCGGCTGGCGGGATTTATCGAGAATGTCAACTACGAGAAACAGAAGCGGATTGATTCTTCCGGGAAGATCCCTGATTTTACATTCTTCCTGCCGCAAGAACTCAAGCTTAACATGGATGTAAAGTTCCCGCTCGACAACTATCTGCGATATCAGGAAGCGACCAGCGATACCGACAAATCACGTCACCTGAGCGATTTCCTGCGCGATGTGCGCGGTCGCGTCAAAGAGGTCGCCACCCGTGAATACATCAACCCCGAGCAAAACACCGTCGATTACGTGCTGCTCTTCATTCCCAACGAGCAGGTCTATGCTTTTATTCACGAGCAGGATCGCAAGATCTTGGACGATGCGCTGATGAACAAAGTGATCTTCTGTTCACCGCTGACCTTGTACGCCATTCTGGCGGTAATCCGCCGTGCCGTCGACAACTTTACTCTGGAGAAGACATCGCATCAAATCCTCGCGCTCTATGGCGAATTCCAGAAGCAGTGGACCAAGTTTGTCGAGAAAATGGATTCGCTGGGAAAGAAGATTCGGGATGCACAGGAAGTCTTTGAGGAGGTCACCACCACTCGCCGCCGTCAGTTGGACCGCGTACTCGATAAGATCGGTGATCTGCGCACTCAGACCGGTCTGCCGGAGAACAATGTCAATTCAGTCGAGGACAATTCACAATAGCGACGCTCTCGCAGTTGCACATCGCTCATCCAATACAAGAACAAATGAGGAAAGGGGTAGCCCGCACGGGCTACCCCTATAACACACTTGAGCTAGTCGAACCTACTTCGGAGTCGGCTTGGCCTGTTGCGGACTGCTCTGCACACCGCCGGGATTGTAGTCGATAATCGTATTCCTCTCAATTATCGCACCTGTTGGCGTCAGGTCGAAAGCATACCACCAAAGACCAGCACCTGTGGTCGGGACATCGAAGCTGCGAATGAGAGACGCTCCCTTGTAGAAATCTATATGTGCGCGCGAGACAGTGATGTCCGGCGAACCGGAATAGTTTTTTACAGAGAATTTGCAGGTATCAAGGAGCTTCCCGATTGTGATTGTTTCCGGTCCATAGCTGTCGAGATCGTCTACGTCCAGGAAGGCGTATGGTATCGTGTCGAGGCTTCCCTTATAAAACCAGTAGATTTCTGTACCAAGCGTCCAGAGATGGAGATCAAGATCGTGCGGATCCAGACCCCAGGTCAGAACCGCTCGATATTGATTGGAATCCAGCACGGGTGTAAGCACGAAATCGACGCTAACCGTAGGCTCCAGAAGCTGGACCGTGCGCGTACCTTGAATGAAACCGGTCTTCGATGCAATCACTTGATATGATCCATAAGGCAACTCGGCCATTGAGAACATGCCGTCGCTATTGGTCTTCACTGAGCGTTGGGCCGGTCCCGTGACCGTGACATCTACACTGTCCAGAGGACCGCCAGTCAACGCATTGCTTGCGCTTCCGGCGATTGTGCCGTATTCGGAAACCTGCTGAATGCTGATTGTCTGGCCGTCCGCGACAAAGGAGCTACTTCCCAATTCGGCAATCGTGCCGACGTTGTCAACCATCCTGTTTGTGGACAATGTTAAGTCGGTTGATCCTGCGGTGAGCGCCGTAAACCACAAATCAACCAGCGCCGGGAAATTCAACGGGACGATATCATCATTGCCTTGCCGCGACACACCGACAAGAAGGTGCGTCCTGAGAACCGTCGCAGTATCCACCAGTTCACCCCAGGCATTACTAGACGCACTGATGCTGTCGAATCTGATAACTGTTGGATCAAAAATGATCTGGAAATCCCCACTGCGAAACTTGGCGATGTTGTACAACTCCAGTTTGCTTTCAAAAGACGAACCGGTTTGCGTTTGCGCCCAGTAAGGCGACAATTTCACCATCGGCACAGCGGGCAGAAGTTGCAGCGACACGGTGTTGTCGCGACCCGGTTGAATTGTGACAGTCGTTTGCCCTGAATAGACAACGTGATTTTGAGAATCGAGCGCATGGACCGTGAAGGTGGCGGCAACGGCATCCAAGTCAAACGTGGAAAAGCTGAAGTGGCCATCGGCAACCGCCGTTGTGTCATGGCGAATGATTTGATCATTCTGCACAACCTCCAACGTCACCTTCTGCACAGTTGCCGCCAAAGAGGTCTTGAGCAGCGTAACCGCCAGTGCCGTCGGCTGACGATCGGACTTTGTTGGCTTGTTGCTGATACAGCCAATCATAAGGGATATCGCGATCAGGCTAATTAGAGCTGAAAATCTGATTGCTTTCATCATCCTCTACCTCCCCTGCCCCGGTTGAAAGGTCAGCACGAATGCCAGTCCAAGACCGGTAAGACCGTATTGCGAGTCGATCTTGCCCGTGTAATACGAGATCATTGAGCTTGCGGAAAATGCGTCGGTCAATGCATAGGCAACACCACCGCCAAAGCCTACATAGTGGGACTTGGGCAGGAATCCCAGACTCTCCCTGGCATAGTCGTTAGCACTCACATTCTCCAACTCAAGCCGGCCAAGAACTCGCAACTTCTCGGATGCTGGGAAGCGGCCATTGACATAGGCGAGAATCTGGCTGCGGCCTGATTTTAGTGCTTCGTCAGACAACACCTGTTCGCCTGACGATCTGATCTTTGCCTTGCCGCGCATTAGCACAGACGTTCCGAGAGTTAGATCAAATCCTTCGCTGTATGTCACAGCACCGCTGATTGTCGTTGCCACGCCAGCCTGAAAGGTCTCTTTGTTGTCGTAATTGTCCTTCGTGTAGTACTTGACAGTCACACCTAATGATCCGCCGACGGGACGACTGTCAAGACTGACACCGAGCGATCCGAAAATCTCATCGCCGTACTTGTACTCTCGCGTGTCCGACTCAAGCGGTCGGTACTTGCCGCGGTGAAGGTAGCCACCGCCGACATTCAGGCCAAAACTCCCCCAGCTCGGAAGTGCAAACCAATCGGCACCGATATCAAGCCCCTGCCCATAACGACGCACCATGAATTTGCGGGAGACGTCAGCCAACTGGGCCGTAAGCTCGTATTGATCAGCCGTCAACTCTCGCTTACCCGTCGGCAAATTGAAGAACACCGACCCGGCGCCCTTGCCTTCTCCGAAAGTGTAAGTAAGTCGTAGGCGCGTATCGTTGAGAGAAGACAGACTTTGCTTGAGATTGTTTGCAGTGTTGTTATACTCTAACCGTGACGTGGAGTTCGCCATTGTTCCGCTTAGATCAACATGAAATTTGCTGCTCAGAACACCTGTCGCGTCCAACCCAAACACCCCCTGACCTACTTTTTGATCATTTGGCTTGGGAGATGTCTCGTCAATTCCGCGCGTAGGCAGGTCAAGTTTCCAGTTTTGAAATGTGTAGTAAACCGACAACCGGTTCTGCTCTTCCGAATACCCGTCGCTCGCCAAAACCATCAGCAGTGCCACTGCTGCGAAAACCATTCTGACAATCATAACATCCTCCCTATCTCACCGAGCCGGACACGGTTGCCGAGCCGGTTCCTGTGGTTGTCGTCGGAAGGTCTTCATGACGCGGATCGGTATCGGAATTTGAGAGATCGAGCAGCTCGCGTCCGAGTTTGTCACCATTCGACTGCTTCGCCGACGTACCCGCTAATACCACACTACTAAACCGCTGCAAGTCAACTGAACCGGCTTGCAACAACTGCGCCTGACTGTGGAATTCCTTGGCCAGACCAAAGGACGGATCAATACGCGTTGCTTCGATAAAGAAGGCATCGGCCTTGCCGTAGTCGCCTCGGTCAAACTGGTCCACACCGCGACCAAAGGCGAGAAACGCTGAGTAAGAATCAGTCGGCGACTTCTTGAGTTCTCGCCGCGCACTACCGCCGAGTTTGATGCCCAGACTATCCAGTACTGCCAGCGTCATCTGTTTTTGCACCTTCATAGCTTTGGAAAATTGATCGTTGGCAGCGAACGCCGGACTGTATGAACCGACGCCCGTGTTGATTAGACCGGTCTGTAGGGAAAGCTTGTCAGCGGCCGGAGAATCGAGATTGGCTGTAACAAGGTGCTGCGCCGT
The DNA here is from genome assembly GCA_903930455.1 of uncultured bacterium. Taxonomy (GTDB): domain Bacteria; phylum Zixibacteria; class MSB-5A5; order CAIYYT01; family CAIYYT01; genus CAIYYT01. Next base: position 13,780 of record CAIYYT010000013.1, read on the forward strand.
TACGAATTTCCCGAGCCTCGGTCCGGAATTTTTGGCAACGAAACCTTTTTCGGCGGCTGACAATTCGTCAGTCAAGTATTTCATCTGCAAGCGTTCAACAACTTGCAGTTCCTTCACTGACGCCAGATCGTACCAGAGCGCTGCCGCCATTCCCTGTGCCAGCGCACTTGTATTCTCGCCCGCTTTGTTGGGTACATTGAAAGGCAACACGCCGACGGTCTTTTCTGCAGGGGTCTGACTCGCCAATGATTTCTCATTCTTCACTGCCTCAGCGACCTGTTTGCGCATCTGCTCATCTTGCACATATAATAACCGCCCCTTGATTTCTGGCACCATAGGCGATTTGCTGTTATCCGCCAGAAACTTGCCGTATAATTCGGCAGCGCCGGCGTAATCTTTCTTCGTTTCGGCGATCATGCCGAGGTATAGTATGATGGTACCATCTTTCGGAATCCGCGCCTGCGCAGCTTTCAACAACTTCTCAGCCTGATCATAGTCCTGCAGATGATAGTAAACCTGCCCCAGCGCACGCTGCACATGAGGATCGTCAGGGCGTTCGCGCAGCGCTTGCTCGTAGTAGGCCAGCGCCTGCTGATAACTCCGGCTTTTGAGCGCTTGATCCCCTTGTCTTACAAAGCTCTGACTGCAGCCTACAATAACTGCCAAAATCAAAAGCGCAAGCGTCAGACCGCTCGCTCTGGTTATGTTCATACCATGTCCTCCTTGAGAAACATTCAACCCGCGATCAGATTTATTGCGGCAGGGTCCGCACCGCAAGTGGCTGGTACGTCTCAAAATGACTCTGACTGCAGGTACACTTGGAAATCGATCAATATAACCCAAATCAATCTACCATTAAACGCAACCCTGCCATTTTCTTATGGCAATATTACTGAACGCCATAGCCGGTTCGCAACGTCATTCTTGCAGGAAAAGAAATTATGGGCTGGAAATGGGGTTTTGTTAATTGCGACTCGAAACAGGCACGGCTTGCGCCTTGATGTTCACTCCGATCGCGATCTTCTGTCGACCATTCGTGGGCAACAAAGCCGTCAGTGAATGTCAGTATAGTGCTATGCTGCAATCACTTAGACGCTTCCATGCTAACATCGTTTATAGCCCACGGGAGATTCCCGCAGATTCTTGTTACCTTCCGACCTCCAAAAGCATCTCTTAGACAAGTGGGAAAGAACAGCAGTCCATTCTGGCAGCTGGTCGCAAGAGAGCACGAAAACGCCAGAGCATATTGTATTCGATTGACGGGTAATTCTGGCGATGGAGATGATCTATACCAAGATGCCGTTATCAAAGCTTTCAAGGGTTTCGATGGTCTCAAACAGGTGGATTCTTTCAGGCCGTGGTTCTATCAAATCATCAACAACACATATAGGGGTCGTGTTAGAACCCCTTGGTGGAAACACGTCTTGTCTCGACCCATTGAAATTGCGGATTATGACTGGAGTCACGATCCCACTAATCTTTATGAAGCGAAGAGACGCTTAGATTCCGCCCTGTCAGCGCTTTGCGTTGATGACCGCATCATCGTGACCCTGGCGGAATTAGAGGGATGGAAGATTTCTGAACTGGCTGAACTAGCTTCCAAGACGGAAGGATTCATCAAGATGCGCTTGTCCCGAGCTCGAACGAAAATGCGCAAACGGCTGGGCAGCTTGCATCGAAGAACAAAAAAACTCACAAGTGATAGAGGAACAGTGAATTCATGCTGTGCCACCAAGCCCGAAGAAGACTAAACGAGTGTGATTGGCTCCATAGCAATTACAGTCTCGATGAAGAACTAATGGAGCATTTGGGAAGATGTCCGAAGTGCTACAGTCTGGTTCAGGCTGAAGAAGCTTTACGCAGTGATCTCGGCGTTCTTCGAGAGGCCAAACCGGACGGCGATCTGTCATTGGACGCTATCAGGGAAAAGACCGAGAGTTTGGCACGTCGTACGGACAGAGTAGAACCGGATGTCAGATCTTTTGCTCATAGACTGGCGCTTGCTCTCGTGCCTAACACGCGCTACAAATTCGCTGTGGTAGCAATTGCCGTTCTCGTTGGATTCCTTGCCGTGGTTCCTTTCAACTTCAAGGAAAAGATCGGTTACGAAATCGCTATTGGTGGCGTAGAGAAGAGCATTGCCTTGGATAACCAGCAGATCACTTCGCTTCTCGGCGCGCTTGGCATGGAGAAAGGCAAGGCGTCCACGCTTCTGGATTCGCTGGGGATGAGCGACATACATCTCTCCGTCGGCGAATGTAGCGAGACCTGCCGTCTAACAATATCCGATTTGAAAACCGAACGAGACGTAAGACTGATGGTGAAAGCAATAATCGAACTGGGTTGCTGTCAGATCGACAATATTGCTCCCATCTTTCGCAGCGAGTCAACAAGCTTACTGGGCCTTGCTGCCAGAAAACTGCTTTCTTGATAGCCAATCATGGCAACTATCCGCGAATGGTTAGCAGTAACACACGAACTTTATACGAATAGCATAGAAAACCATCAACCTACCAAGACACTCTGAGAAAATGGAGAACGAGATGAGGAACTCAGTACTGATCATTTTGATCGCAATACTCACGCTTTGTGGCATCACACTCGCACAAGAGACCAAGAGCACGAACGCCAAAGTCTTTATTGAGGAGACGAACTTCGACTTCGGATACATTCCCGGTGGCGAGGTCGTCAGCCATTCGTACTACCTGCAAAGTCGGGGCACAGACTCGCTGAAAATCCTTAAAGTTCAGCCCGGCTGCGGTTGCACCAAAGCCCCGCTCAAAAAAGATGTCGTTGCCGTCGGCGACAGCGCGAACGTCGAACTGGTATTTACATCCACCAAGGGAGGCCACGGCCCGATCTCAAAGAGCGCCACTGTTACCTGTAATGACAATGATCGTTCGAACTTTCAGTTGACTTTCAAAGGCAAGACCTACGACTACCCTGATTCGCTGCAACCGTTGACCCTCTCGGTTGCGACCATCAGGATGGACGCAACGACAAAGTCAAAGGAAGCAAAACTAGTAGTAAAGAACGTTTCCAAGACGAACGTCAAGATGAATCTGGTTAGCCTGCCATCCGACTATCTGAAAATCGATATCCCTGACTCCGAAATCAAACCGGGCAAGGAGAAGGAGATCAAAATACGGGTCAATCCTCTGGTCAATGACGAGGAATTCAAGAAGTCGTTTACGTTCGCTGTAAACGATTCCGCCGGCACTCGCTACACGGTTCCGGTGCTTCTCACCAAGTCAGCCGGAGTGGCGCAAACTCCGACGTCACCGGACAAGAAGGTCGAAGGCACTCATTAGTGCGCGCTGTACGACAATAGTTTTGAGATACGCCCCGTCCGGTCAATTATTCCGGATGGGGCGTTTTCTTGTCCCGCGATATGCACAAAAGAAAGAACCGCCCAAATGGGCGGTTCTTCATCAAGCTGTGATAGCAGCCAAATGCTAGGGTGTTCCGCAAGCCACGGACCAGCCAGTGCAGTTGCAGGGAGCCGAACCACCCGAAAAGATGTAACTGATCAAGTACACGACGTCACTGATGTCCACCATGCAATCGCAGTTGGCGTCGCCCGAGCAGATAGCATAAGGTGTCGGTGCTGAACCACCTGAGAAGATGAAAGAGATCAGGTAAACAACATCGGAAATGTCAATCGTGGCATCACCATTGGCATCGCCTGGCTTGCAGGTACAGGCAACCTCGCAAGCATCTCCAATGCCGTCGCCGTCGGTATCGGCCTGCGATGGGTTATACACCGTCGGGCAGTTGTCACAAGCGTCGCCTACGCCGTCCCCATCGGTATCTTTCTGAAGAGGATTGTACACAGTCGGACAATTATCAAACGGGTCAAAAACGCCATCCCCATCGGTATCCGGTCCACACGTAAGCACCTTCTCGAAGATAATATCCTGACTGCTTCCGTTTCGCCCGTCATTCCAAGTGAACGCTGATCCATTCAACAGGTTGAAATCCGATCCCATATAATCGCCGATATAGAGTCCTGCCGGAGGGATAGCGAAAGTAGCTTTTGGCGGAATTGGCGGTATGTCCGAGAGTATGCAGTCTTTCCAGTTTAGACCGCAGTCTATCGAAGTTGATGCCCAGGTCTGGATAGCGGTATTAGTGGGATCAAGTCTCCGGTCGAAGTAGCTGATTACGATTGTGCCCGTCACAGGATCGACAGTCATCTGCGGCGCCCACTGGTCGCGCCCATTGCCTATTGGGTCTTGATTGACTCTGACCGGGGCGGTCCAAGTCCCTGCGGCACCGGTGGGGCTGGATGAGAAGTAAATATCAACATCGATGCCGCCGGGATCCGTCGCCCAGGCAACAAAGACCTTGCCTGCGCATGGACCCGCTCCAACTGCAATAGTAGCGTTGGAAGCGGACTTGATTCCCGGATTCAAAATCGGGGGCACAGCCGGAAAGGCTGCCACGAGCGCAGGACCAATGAAAGGCGCACCTAGAGCAGGAGACGCGGTAACATAGACATTCATTCCGTCTGTCCATGCCACATAAACACCTCCAACAGGTACAAACGGATTCCCCGGAGGACCCATCGTAGCAATACTGGGGCGGTGAGCTTGCATCTCCAAACCCATCACCGGACCGGCAAACAAGACCACGGGCGCCGAAAAGACTGGATAAATGGGGGCAGGCCCCGGCAGAGTGCGGGAATAGACGAAGTTGATATTGTACATGTCGGCCGGTTCGTCAAAGGGATTACCTGTACCGTTGGGATCGCCGTCAGCATCCATATAGCTGACCCATGCCACATAGACAGTACCTAAGCTCAGTGCGGGAACGGCAGGATTATCATTGATCATAATGTTGGGGTAGTCCAACCAAGTAGCTCCCGGTGCGTTCACGGCGATAGTTGGTCCTACAACAAACGGAGTTCCCCCACCCGCTGACTTGTACACAGTGATGCCGTTAGGGCTAATGTAGGGAGGAGCTGGCCCATAGTTGGCGCAAACGCTGTAGAACCCCCCCAATGGATGCGACGCTATCGCGGGATTCCACGCAAAAGCATATGGTGGCGCTGGAGGCAAAACCATACCAGCTGCCCAGGAGACGCCACTGGTGGGAGAAAATGACCAGTTGATCAACGATGTGCCGAAACCTGCCGGAAAGTCGGACCACACGGCGTAGATTTCCCCGGGAGTGACTTCACTTTGGGACACTGCCGAGTTGTTCTGCTCGGTTGCCGGTGGACTGGTGAAACTAACGAGCGTGTTCGGTAGAGCGGATGCAGGCGGACTTGCCGCTGTCAAGATCAGCAACAGCGCAGTCCCCACGAACGCCCATTTTCGATTGGCAAGAACGAACCTTCCCATGGTCACCTCTTTTGTTGGTGTTCTCGTGTGGCGAAACTTCAAATCAAAGACCCAGGTCATTCAATATCAGAATCCTGACTCCGGATAGCGACCCCGAACCCTCCGAGAAAGCGCATGATTAGGCTGGCAAGCGCAAATGCGCCAGCCAGAGGACTGTGATTCTAACTTCTCCACAAATATACTGCCGATTTCCGAAAAAAGCAACGGTTTTCTTGGGTTCGTAACTTGGGGTCTCGTGCTATGACAAACCAGCGCCAGGCACTCGCTCTAGCGAGTCAGAGGTGTTGGCGTTCTCCGGCTTTGATCTCGCGATTACTGACACGATCACTTTCAGAGCACGGACGACGGACATCAGTACGGGACGGTGCGCCAACGACAGCGGAACGATAACTCCTTCGTTTGGAGCACAGAACAACTGCCCCGCTACCTATGTCTGCGGTGATGCGAATGGTAACGGTTCCGTCGATATCTCCGACGCGGTGTACTTGATCGCATACATCTTCAGCGGCGTACATGCGCCTTGTACCCCGTAGACAGGGTTGAAAACGGCAGAACAGAAACCGGGAGCTTTGGGGCAAGCTCCCGGTCTCAAGATATCTCGATATTAGTCACCGAGCAAACACACTAATTCAAGGGTGGGTGATGGGTCTCGAACCCACGACCTTCAGGGCCACAACCTGACGCTCTAACCAACTGAGCTACACCCACCGTGGTGTCGGCGTGCGCATAACGACGCACGGCTTAATAATATACGCGCCGGGCAACACTGAGGCAACTCCAAAATCGAGCACTTCACACCTCTCGCCCGTTATGGTTTGAACCAACCGAAACCGAATGCCTCAACCGTTTTCAGGAAATCCTCATTTCTGTCAACTATGAGATCAGCCTGATAGTGCAGTCCGAAGTAGTTCTGGGCCACGTTGAAATATCCCTGCTCACGTACGGCCTCCAGGCATTTGCGCGCAAATTCCTCTCCGTGCATTTCACGGCAAACTCTCTCGAAAGTCTCCAGGCGCACCGGTGTGATTTCTTTCTGCCAGGCCGGGTACTTCTCTTCATAGGCTGCCAGGAGTTCTGCGTCGGAAAGCTCATGGTACTTCTCGCCATGAACAATCACTGGCGCGCCCAGCTTCTTTTTCGGCAGCGGCCGCGCTTTCGGATAACCAAGCGACACCAGCACAACGGGGAAAACGCCATCCGGCAGCTTGAACATCTGGCGCAGTTCCGGGATACATTCCAACACGGTGCCGACATAGACTGAACCCAGATCGAGCGCATCAGCGGCTGTACAGATGCTTTGGGCAGCAATAATCGTGTCTTGAAACGAGATCCAGAAATGACGGAACGAGTTGTTGGCGGCAAACGGCGCATTCTGAAGCTGCGCCCAGCGCTGCAACCTACGCCAATCAATGCAGAAGAGCAGATCGATCGGCGCAGTCGCGACAAACACCTGGTCGCCACAAAGCCTGTCCAATTCCTGTTTGATAGCAACATCGGTGATCTTGATTATCGAATACGGCTGAAGATTGCCTCCGGTAGCTGAGTGAATTCCCGCTTCCAGAATCAGTTCCAGCACTTCATTCGGAATCTGCCGATCAGAAAAGCTGCGGCAACTGCCTCTTTCAATCAGCAGTTTGAGCGTTTCATTGGGATACTGTCTGTGTGATGATTCGTCCATGCCATGATGGGATGGTTCAGATCTACTCTCGGTCATAACTCGGATTCCTTGTAGCTTGCGAAGTGGATTTCGGGCAAAAGACATGTTCCCTGGAAATGTAGATCGCAAATCTCGCCTCTGGCTTCATTGATTGACCAATACCATCCGGTAACGCGCCTTGCCCTGTCGGACTTTGGCGATAGCGCCGTTGACTTGATCCATCGGCACGGCTTCGGTCTTGGCGACGATGTTGCGCCGCGCTGCAAATTCAAGCATCTCGGCGATTGCCGGTCGGCCCCCGATAACACTCCCGGAGAGCGAGGCCTGAGTCAGCAATATCTGAAACACATGAAACGTAATCGGACTCGCCGCGGCGCCGACAAAGCAAAGTCTGCCGTGAGGACGCAACATCTTTATGTACGCTCCCCAGTCGAGATCGGCATAGACCGTGGAGATGATGAAATCCAGAGACCTGACACACTTTTCCAAGGCGCCCCTGTCAGAGCCGGCGACAAAATGATGTGCGCCGAAGCTCCTAGCTTCAGCTTCTTTGTCCGGCGATGAAGAAAATGCGGTCACTTCACATCCGAATGCTCCAGCAAACTGAACGGCCAGATGCCCCAACCCGCCGATACCGATCACGCCGACTCTCATCGACGGCTTGACGTCGTAGAGTCGCAACGGTGAATAGACAGTAGCTCCACCGCAGAGCAAAGGCGCGGCATTTTCGGAGGCGAGGTTAACCGGAATTTTGAAAGCAAAGCGACCGTCGGCACGAATCACTTTGGCGAAACCGCCGAAGTGGCCGTTGCAGGTGGTCTCGTTTTGCAAGCACATGTTTTCCTCACCCTTCACGCACCATTCACAACTCATACACGAGCTTCGTTGCCAGCCGATGCCAACCCGATCGCCTTTCTGCAAGTGCGTGACTTGCGCACCAAGCTGGGTGACCGTACCAACGATCTCGTGCCCCGGCACCAGCGGATAGATACTGTTCTGCCAATCGTTGTCGATCAAATGGATGTCACTGTGACAAATCCCGCAGTGCGTGATTGCCACCTCAATATCCCAGGGGCCGAGATTATCCGGATCGTAAGCGAACTGGGCCAATGATTGCTTGGCTGCCATGGCGGCATAGGCGTTTATCTGCATAACATCCTCCTCTCTAGCTGTGTGCGCGATTCTCTGCCCAAGGCGACAATTAAACCACTCGGCAAGTCAGAAGCAATACGAGAAAACGAGTCCCCTCGTGAGTTACGAGCCTGCCTGATGAGCGTAATTGCGGATCATCATTCCGGTGGCTCTGACCATACCGAGCTGTTCGTAGAACGGCTGCAGGCGACGATCACAGAGCAGATCGATCATGTACATGCCATCAAGCAACCAGAGCATCCGCCGTACCAGTTCGTCCCCTATCCCTTGCATCTGATAATCGGGTAGCACTTCCAGCAAAGGGAGGTATGCGCACAGCATCCCGTCACTGATGGCATTGATAAAACCGACAACACGGCTGCTCTGATCATCGACAGCAAGCACCACGCGATACGACTGCTGCAACAGACGCAGATGTGTCTCCGTCGTCGGTGGTTTTGGCCAGCCGACGAAAAAGCCGTTGAGCATTTCAGTGGAAATGCCGTCAAGACTAGTGCGGTAGGTAATCATTTGATTGTCCCTGTTAGCGAGCAATACTGCCGGAAGTTCTGTTCTACAAGAGCTTCTGCAGCCACACAAGATCGAAATCTTGGCTAAATTTGCGGCCAACACGCTGGAATCTGCCGCATTCGACAAAACCATGCTTCTTTTGGAAAGCAATACTCGGCTCGTTGTGGGAAGACGCGCCACCAAGTAGCGTATCCACGCCGTGCGCCTTCGCATCGGCTTCCAATAGCCCCAGTAGACGGTCTCCAAGTCCTTGCCGTGTGTGTTCCGGTAGAATGAATATCGTGGCCTCGGCGGTGCGACGGAATGTGTCGGCGAGATGATAAGGTCGGATCAGCGCAAAACCTACCACAGTCCCCTCCGGCGACTCAACCACATGCATCGGAAACTTCCCTGCCACACCACACAACCTCCCAAGAAACGATTCGTCCACTTCTTGGGACGGAAACGCAGCAAAACTGGTCTTGACAAAATGGTTGAAAACATGCGAGACGGCCTCAGCGTCCGTATCCTCGGCACGACGGATATTGTATGGCATCAACTATTCCATGTCTGCGACCATCTGACAGCTCTTTACTTGCACGCCGCGCATGGCACGACCCCGCCGGAGAAGATATAACTCACGAGATAGACGACATCGGCAATTGTAATTTCTCCGTCGCAGTCAACATCGCCGGAAGCCAATGGGTCGGGCGCTGCACCTCCGGAGAAGATGTAATTCACAAGATAAACCACGTCAGCGATATCGATGTCGTCGCTATGGTCAACATCGCCGCAAAGGTAGCCACCGCCGAAGTTCTGCCAGTACCCCGACTGCAGTAAGTAGCTGCCGACACTCGACGATCCTGCGGCGATTTGTCCGATCGTAGAACCAAGAACCAGTGTGCCCAACGTCTGCGTGCCCCCTCCAGAAGCCAATACCTGCCAATTGATCTGCTCACCAGCTTGCGGTGAAGCGTTGATGTTGGTCAGCTCCGGTGTTTCGGAAACAGGCGAAACCATTGCTGTTGATGATGACGACACATTAACAGTCTCCGGCTGCGTCTGAGGCGCTTGCTGTTGAGCCGGTTTGGTGACAGCTGTCTGCGCTTTGTTTGCTTGAATGGGAATCTTCTTGGCAGCACTGCCGACTTCAGTGCTCACAAGCAACACCACCACTGCCAGAACAATGACCAGGATTAGCTTTGATCGCATAAATTTGTTCTCCTGTCTGCTATTTGAATATACATCATTTCTATGCAAAACACGTCTCAATTCCCGTAGCGCCCAGATATACACCTGCAATGAATCAGTGTCATCACCAGATTTTTAGATATCTTCCGACTGCCCAAGCTGCAGTGAGAACTCAATATCAGTGCACCGCAAGAACGAAAGTATGTACCATCAACAATCAATGCATCTGGAGGGATTTGTCAATGAGAAAATGAGGGTTGGCGCAATTATCAACGTGTTCAACACGAGCTTACCAGGTCGCGAAAACCTTGTGGATGCGATCCCCGCTATTAGTGCTCCCATTCCAAGGGTCGGAAGCGACTGAAGACACCCTGATACACCAAGTTACATTTCTCCAACCAAAACTCCGAAAACGGCTTAACAGGGTTCGATTCGCGGACCCCTAGCCGGAGAAACCCATCATTCTGGTGAAGCGGTGTGAACTTCAGTGCACTCTGCAAAGTACTACTGCCGAGAAGCCGGAGTGGAATTGTAGCATTATCTGACTTCTATACCTCATCTTGATTCGCTCGAGCAGACACCGCAGCTAGGCTAATGCAAAGGTCGTCGTTCAACCAAGGCGCTACTATCCCGTTTTCCCCTACTGCTGGTTGACAATCCAGTCGATAACACTATATTGAGACATGGGGGTTCAGCATAGCCAAGCCAGTTCCGGAGTCTCGGCGCTGAACGGTTTTCGGTCTCGCGAGAGAGTAGAATTCTTGTTTCAATTAACGTTTATATCCAAGGAGTACAACATGAAATGCACCAATGCATCCTGGATTATCGTGTGGGTGTTTGTGATGTTCTGGTCGTCTCTTTCATTTGGGGCGATTCCTCAGTCAATCAGTTATCAAGGTCGACTCACCAACAGCGTAGGCGTGCCACTTGACACAACTGTCAACTTGGTCTTCACGATCTGCAGCGACAGTCTCGGTACCAACAGTCTCTGGAGCGAGACGCATTCGGGAGTGGTCATCAAGGATGGCTTGTTTCAGGTGATGCTTGGATCGATCAGTATACTTGGACAGAACGTCTTTGACGGTAGCAAACGTTGGTTGGGTGTGCAATTGCAGGGCGGTCCTGCGCCAACAGCATTGATTCCGATTGTCAGTACGGCCTACGCCTATCGATCAGCAAACTCCGACACCGCCGATTATGTAAAGAATGCCGGAGGCTCCAACTGTGCCGACTGTAATACCATTTTCGTGAATGTCATCGGACCAGACAGTGTCTACTCCAGTTCAGGAACGGCTTTCCTGGTGAAGGTGGAGGGGTACACGGCATCTGAGCTACGCGGTGTGGAGGGTTATGCTTCAAACGCCTATAACGGCCATGCCTATGGCGGCTATTTCAGCACGTCTGCTGAAGGTACCGGTATTCATTATGGTCTAAGAGCCGACGGAAACGGCGCCGCTACCGTGAACACATACGGAGTGTTGGGCAGCGCCAACAACACTTCCAGCGGTAACACGTACGGCGGACGTTTTACCGTCAACAGCATTGGTACCGGTGATCATTATGCTCTGAGTTCCAATGCCAGTTCCAGCTCATCATCCCCAAGCTATGGCATTGATGCCACGTCGTACAACACGTCCGGCGGTGACGCTTACGGTGGCCGATTCTCAGCTCTAACGAATGGTACTGGCGTACACTACGCACTCAGTGCCGACGCGGCTGGCAGTTCGTCAACAGCGGTATATGGGCTTAACTCGACTGCCTCTAATAGTTCCACAGGCACTGTCTATGGTGCTGCTCTCAAGGCTGAGGCTGGTGGCACAGGCACCCATTACGGCGTCAACATCCATTCAGATGGTGCCGGAGTAGGCGGTGCTTTCGGAGTTTGGAGTGAAGCTGAAAATACGTCCGCAGGTTCCGCCTACGGAGGTTACTTCCGTACCACCACCGGCGGAACAGGGAATCACTACGGTGTGAGCGGCAACGCAAACGGTGCATCGGATGCAACAAGTTACGCGTCCTACGGCTATGCGACGAACAGTTCCACTGGCGACGCCTATGGCGGTTATTTCATCACCTCTTCCACCGGCACCGGTATTCACTACGGGCTGAAGGCTGAGGGCAATGGCTCGACAGCGTCGGCTGTTCACGGCGTTAATGGCACGGCGACGAACACTTCAAGCGGAACTGCCTTAGGCGGGATGTTTATCTGTGACTCGGACGGCTCGGGAATTCATTATGGAGTTCATGCGCAGAGTTCTGGCAGTTCTTCGCAGAATACCTATGCCGTTTATGGCACAGCGAGTAATTTTTCCAATGGTCGTGCCTATGGAGGTTACTTTGCAGCCGGCAACTCGGGAACAGGCGAGCATACAGGGGTTTATGCTGAAGCCTATAACGATGATAACCATGACTGTTTCGGCGTGTACGGCTACGCCAACAATACTTCCAGCGGAGCTGCCTATGGCGGATATTTTTACGCTCCAAGTGGCGGAAGTGGAGTAAAATGCGGTGTCTATGCTGAAGGCGGCACGAATTGGGCAGGCTGGTTCCAGGGAGATGTCCAAGTCATGGGCAGCCTCTATGTAAGCGAAGATAAATTCGCAACGGTCAAAGTAGATAATGGTGAATATCGGGGGGTTTCCTGCCAGGAATCGCCCGAAGCCTGGTTCGAGGATTTCGGAGAGTCGAGGTTAGTGAACGGCAGCGTCCATGTCGGACTCGATCAACTCTACTTGCAAACGGTCACCATCGATAGTTCGCATCCGATGCAAGTTTTCATCCAGCTTTATGATGAAGACTGCAACGGGACAGCGGTCAAGAGGGGGACAACTGGGTTTGACGTGATTGAGGTACAAAACGGTACGAGCAATGCTTCATTCTCTTACCGGGTAGTAGCTAAGCGAAAAGGCTATGAGGACGTAAGATTGCCGCTATCGCCGGGACCGACTCCGGAAGAAATGAAAGCAAAGAGCACGACAATACGCGCCAAGTTCGAAGCGGACAAGGCAACCACGCAGGCTGAGAATCAGCGGATGAACAAAGAGAGCGAAGCTTCAAAGCGAAATCCTGCAACCGAAGAGGAGAAATAGGGCGGTTAGACAGGTCGAAAAACCTTGTGGTTCTGACATTCGGGATGGGTAAATCAAATACCCCCGACAGGACTCGAACCTGTTACCCTCTGCTTAGAAGGCAGATGCTCTATCCACATGAGCTACGGGGGCATTGTCTGTTTGAATACGGTTGACAACGTTGCCGGCGCAGTCGGTCGTATTTCAATTGACCGCCAAGGTAGCGCCTTTGTCACAGGTCAGCAAGCAGATTTTGAACCGACCTACATACGCCAGGGAAACGAACGCATGAGATCTCGGTGACCAAAAATGCTGCTATTTCTGAGTGGCAGCAGTGTCAGGTTTTGCGGTGTTGGATTGCGTGTCGCCAACCGTGACGTTTGGTCGAAGTAACTCGAGAGTTTTTTTGCCTATGCCCCGGACCTGCACCAACTGTTCAACTGAGTCAAATCGCCCGAGCCGTTGACGTAGTTCGATGATCCGCTGACTGATCACTTTGCCGACTCGCGGAAGCATCATCAGACTCTCCGCCGGCGCAGTATTGATATTCAGCAAAAGCGAGGTCGGCTTGGCGGGCTTTCTTGTTGAGACAGAGGATGTATCTCGTGATTGAGCGCGTGCAGGCCTAGTATTTGTCTGCGAGACCGGTGCGCTCACATGGGATTGATTGGTCGCTGCACCTGCCGACTGAAAAAACAACTCCGGCGGTAGTGTTTCGGTGCTGTTTTCGTAAAGCAGAATGCCACCGCCGATCAGAACCATCAGCAGCAGAATCGCCAGCGCGAACGTCTCAGCGCGGCTGAACTGAAAAATCTCTTTCCAATCACTCATAACGGGTCAACCACCAACGATAACACTAACTTGCCAATACGCCCCAGCGATTCCGGCGAGCACTTGTCGGGTGTGTCCTGAGTAGTGTGCCACCAAGGGTAATCAAAATCAATAATGTCCATCGTTCTTATGGATGCTGCCAACAGCGGCAGATGATCATCGTAAATCGGCTGTGATATTCGGGCATCGAAGGTAGTCGACATTCCGAGATGCGCGGCTCGAGCCCAGACCTTGTCAACCAGTTTCCCCTCATAGCGAACCGAGTATTCCTCCTTGAAAAATCGCTGACTCTTGTCTCCCACCATATCAAGCACAACGCTGTAATCGTACACTTTCGCGTCAGCGCGACGCGCGAATTCCTTGGCGCCAAGGCAGTAGTAATCCAGATCCCCGGATTCACCCCAATCCTCGCCGTCGAGAAAAACGAGGTCGACGCCCCTTTCTACGTGCAGCGCGGCCAGTTCCTTCGCCAGTTGCAGCAGAACCGCAGTGCCCGAAGCACCATCGTTGGCGCCCGGCAATGGCTGAGTTTGCTTCTGAGAATCGGCATCCATCTCCGAGCGTGGGCGCGAATCCCAATGCGCGCAAAACAGCAAGCGGTTGCTCTTATTAGGATTAAACCTGCCGATCACATTTGTCAGGTGCAGGGTGTCGGAGGAATAAGGGTCTTTGACCTGGAAATCCTGTTTCTCCACCGCGATTCCAAGACTGTCAAAGGTGCGCGCGATCAGAGCGAGCGCCTGCTGATGCGCCAGTGTATTGGGTACACGTGGCCCAAGATCGCATTGTGCGATCAAATACTGATAGGCTGCGCTGCCATCAAACTCGCTCACTGACCGGCGTGAGCTGCTGTCGGAACCACAAGAAATGGCGAATAGGGCAAACGTGATTATGAAAACGCGCATTGTCATTAGAAGCGAATTTCCACCCAGAATGAGAGTTCACGCACATGGCTCTTCTTCTTAGTGCGGATATCATTAGAATCCTGCCAGCGCGCACTCATGCCACCCTTGATATTGGTAGAGAAGTTGTAGGTGACGCTCGGGACCGCCGAGAAATCAGTGCGCTCAGCGGTGGTTTGGTCTCCAGTGAGATAGTAGTTGACTGTGCGGTTAAGGCGACGACTAATATCCAAATTAAAGGTCAGAGTTGACTGTATCTTGATTTTTCCAAAAAGAGGCAACCAGAGTTTGCTTCCACCTCGGAAAGAGTACGATGTCTTTATGGATAGCGTGTTGGCAAAGTCCTTGACGTCACTGATTTGAACGCCGGTCGAATCGTTGAAGCCTTCACTCTCGGAGATTGTCCTGGAGTAGTTAAAGGTGGACTGCAGACCTTGCGCCAGCTTCCAGTCAATCTTGACCGTCACCAGTGGCGAGTAGTTTGTCGCTGTCAAGCGACTCTTGAGCTTTCCGTACTGCTTGCTTATCGAAGTATTCTGTTGGCGGGAATACTTGGAATCCAGTGAGATCGACTTGGAGAAAAGCTTAGGCAGAAGCAAGTAGTCGAGCTTGCCGAAAGTAAATGTCAGATCCGGATAAGTGGTTGATTCATCGCGCGTCGCTTTGCCGGTTGCATCCGAAGTGCTATAGGCGTAGGTGGCGGCGACCTTGATGTCTAGAATCAACCGTACTCCGGAATGGAAAGAGTAACCTTGCCCCCGAGTTATTGCGTCCGTTTGACTGGTACCGGCGGAGGCGAGAATACGATCTGCATTCGGATCGTCCGAAAAACCAATTCGGTAAAGAAAACTTGGCCGCTGCACAAAACCGGCGAGCGACTGGCGTTTCTCCCAGTGGAAAGAGCCGCCGATCGGATCGACTCGATCGGTGAAGAGGCGGACAAACTGCAGTCCGATCCCATAGAACGGTGTTCCCGGCGGTCCTTGCGCCTTCGGCTTGCCTTTCTGACTGGCTGGCTTGAGGGCGGTTGAATCGTGCTTGACTTTCGTCGAGTCAGACGTTGCGGCACCCGGTTTGGTCGGGACCTTGTTCTTTGGGGTTTCCGCGCCCACTCCCTTACCCTTGCTCTCCTTGTTCGCAAGCGAATCAGATTTTGTCGAAACCGTGTCTCCAGCAACCGGAGGAATTACCAGCGGTGGCTTCACTTCGCCCTTCTCTTCGTCTTTTGGTGGTGTCACCGGAATTGGTGGAGCTTGACCGCTGTCAGGATTTGGTTCCGCAAACACGACCGCGAAAGTCTGACCAATACTCTCGGGGAGATTCAGGGACGCCTTCTTGTCGCCAATCTTGGTGGTATCCCTCAAAGAGTCGGCAGCCGGTGGCTTTGGAGGATTCGGCCCACCGGGACCTTGCCGCATAGAGTCAAGCGATGGAACTCTCGTGCTGTCCGCTGCCGGCAGATCATGGGGTTTGCCTTTGCCTTTCTTGCCCGTTGAATCAGGAGGAACAGTCTCACCCTTGCCTTTCTTTGGAGGGGGGTTCTCCTTGGGTGGCGCCTTCTTGGTAGACGGCCGGTTCTTGCCAAGCAGTTTTTGCAGATCAAAAGTGGCATTGGCAGTCAAGCTCCTGCTGTTATCGGCGCGCCGAGTACCTATCTCTTGAGCGCTCGTCGAGGTCAGCACTACAGTTTCCGTGTGATTGACGGAATAGCCGAACTTGGTGCCAGTGACAAACGGCAAAATCTGAGGCGAGTAATTGGTCGAGAAACTCTGAGTGTATTGCCGTTCCTGACCCAACTTGGCCTGCTTGGGGTCAAGTGCGAATTTGAGCAGCGTCGGATCGCTTAGATCGCGGTCAGTCGTGAAGCCGTAGTTGACGTCGACCGAGTTTAGCGGCGCGAAGCCAGTTTCGAATCGGCCCTGAAACGTCCGCAGATAACGGTTTGTCTGCGTGCCATAGCTGTTCGTCGTGCTCTCGAGCGTGCGATTGACCGTGCCATCGAGGGAGGCACGCAATGGAATCGGGTTGAACTCGGTGCCCAGCACTCGCTTTGGCAACAGCGGCATGCCGCGCAACCATGACAGGAGTTTCAGCCCATGCTTAATCGGGCTGTTGACCGAGTACCTGCCCGTGAGCGTGTAACGTTCACTCTCATAATTTGGCGTCGTGGGTGTGCGTGCAATTGACTTGTCGTACGAGAAATTCGAGTTGAACTTGTTTAGCAGAGCACCATAGATAATATTTCGAGTCTGTTTGTTCCAGCTTTCTCCGATCTGGAAATGGGTGGTCGTGCTAACCGACTTCTGTTCCTCGGTGCGGTCCGGAGTCACAGCAATATCAGAGCCGGTGATAAGTCGTGGCGAAGACTCATTGCGACGCCAGCTATAGCCCACTGGGATGTTGGCTTTCTCCTGCGACGATAAGAACTTATCGAGCTTCATATCTGCGCTATAGCCATAGTTGGTACTGGAGTTGCCAGATCCGAGATCACTCTGATCGGAAGTTAGATTCCGGAAAAATGCATCCTGCTTGGAGTAGTCAGAGTGGAAGGAACCGAGATCGCCAACCGAAATCGAGGTGGACGCAACAGCCGCCAAACCGCGGTCGTTTCGAACGCTTGTTGCCCGCAACTCATCTACCCACAATTCTCCCGTAGTCAGTTTCTGCGACTCATTCGTATGCAAATTAACGACGCCCATGGCGTAGTACTTCACGCGCGTTAGAGATGGGCTACCGAAAACGCGGTAGTGAGGATGCACCGGCGTCGTTATCTGAGTGGAATCAGAAGTAGTATCTTTGGCGATCAGCTTCAATTGTGTGATGTCATCGAAAGTGATGTCGACTGAGTTATGGGCACTCCAACCGGAGTCAATTGTGGTGCGATACTCATAGTAGTTGGAAGCGTCTGGACCGAAACGAAAGAAGAACTCAGTGCTGTCGCGGACGCTGTCACCATGAACCCACATCGCCAGCTTTCGATAATTGGTCAGATCCTGCGCTTTATACGGTATCTTTTCCGCATAAGCGGTATCACCGGGAAGCAGCTCTCGGTAATTCAGGCTGAGCGATTGCTCCTTCTCCTGCAAATTGTTGACCTGATCGTAATAGCCGGCGACTCCCGGAGGGGAGTAGTAGTCTACGTTTTCTTCCGTATTGACAACCGCTGCATTGAGCCCCGCCGAATCACCGCGCAGAGCCGTCGTGGGAAGTGTCGCCTGTACCTCCCAGATGTTGCGCGCCAATTGAAGATCGGCAATCTCAACAGTGTCGGGATTGTCGGAGTCGACACCATCGATCCACAACCGGACTCCCGTAATGTTGGAACGTGACGGTGAGCCAATACTGTCCTTTACGAAAGCGTTGTTAAACGGAATTCGCACCGTATACCAGCCGTTGCGGTCCGAATTCGGCACCACATTCTCGCCTCTGGCCAAGTCGATGGAATAGGAGTAATAGTTGTCCAGGGAATCAAGAACGCCACTGCCGTTAAGATCTTCGGTGTCGGGACGTCCATTGATGCCCGGATCAAGACCATTATTTTCCGTGCCATTTATATGTTCATAGTTGCGAGGATCTTGGTAATCCCAATCGTCACCATGCGGATCAGGATCTGTGCAGCCGCACTCCCGTCGCTCCAGACTATCAGGCATCAGATCAAGACCCGTATCCTCGCCGAAATCGAGAATGCCGTTCGTGTTGATGTCTTCCGTGTCAAGTTTGCCATTCGTCTGGCCGTTACTATCTGGCAGGTCTTCGGTGATTTGGCCAAAATCAAGATGAAGCACGCCGAGCGATCCTCTCATCCGCAGTTCAATAAACTGGATATTGCTCTGATCATAAGAACCCTTGCTCAAAGCCTTCATCACTCCACCCCAGGAAGACTTGCGATCGCTGCCACTCGGCGTCAGGCGCATGACCAACACATTAATGTGGTCTTCCCCAGCCTTGGCATTCCTGTCGTATACCTGCGTGACCGGAATTTGATCGTAGGGGTTGTACCAGATAAATCGGCCCGGCTTCGTGAACGACGCCTGCTTCTGTGCCGGCGTCGAGGCAAAATGCCAGCCTTCGCGGGTAACACCCAGAGAAAACTGCTCGCGCGCCCCTTCGAAATCATCCACGTATGCTTCACCGCTGACATTGGAATTCGGTACCGACCGCGCCACCTCGCCGTTGACCGAAATCTGTGAGGGGGTGTTGGTCTCGATAAACGGAAGCGCATCAACCATCTTCGTGAGCAGATTGCTCTGGAAAGCGTACGATATGTCGGAGTCGAGATTGAGGGATTTCGTCTGCTCCTCGCCGATGCGCGGTTTGCGGTCGGTTGTCTTCTCCGACTTGTACAGTACGGTAACACCCATTTTCAGATTGCTCCCAACCTGGTACTCCGCCCGAGCACCTAAAAGCGTTTTTTTCTGAGCCGCAATCAACGGCGAGTACTCGTAATCGACTTTGACATCAGCCCCGGGATTGAGCGCTTCTTGATTGAGGAACGAGATTCTGCCCAGATCGTAGTATATCTGGTAATCAACACCCTTTTTGAGTGGCTTGCCGTTCAGAGTCACGGTCTCGGATTCCGATACAATATCTGAGTGTCCCAAGTAGAACTCGCTCTGGCGCGACGTCGAATTAACGACGAGATAGTACTTGGTCGCATTCTTCCAAGCCGTTGTCGTCGATTTCGTGAGGTAGAGAGAATCCACACGCACATCGAGAATCGGGTCAGCAAACGGCTTGCGACTTCTCGGAAAGCGCAAGTGTCCTCGGGTGAGGTCGACTATTTGTCCGTTACGGCTGTCTATTTGCCCGTTGCCGTCGCTGTCAAGCCCGAGCAGCTTGATATACGGCGTCCCGTTCTGGTGGTCCAGATCGGAGACATCGCGGTCCGTGATGCTGGTGGCGGCGCCTTTGTATATCTTGACCTCGAGATTGTCCGGATCTTCAATGGCGCCACCCAGACTATATACGTTACGCCAAACGTAGTTCCAAGTAACGAACGTTGGCTGTGGATTTGCGTTGGCAATAAGCTTCAGCGTATAGGTCGAAGTGTCTGGCCTGCTGCCGATCTCGTTATAGGTAGTGTCTGTCCCCAGCACGCGTCGGTATCTGATGTAAGCGCCAATCGACAGATTAGTGACCGGCTGACTCATGATTACATAGTGTTCAGTGGGATGGAAATAGAAAGTACCATAATTTGTGCAGTTGTTGAATGAAACAAACGTACCCTGAACGTTCTCGCTGGAATAGCGTGTGTTTGTTATGTCGAAAGGATCAACCCAGACATTGCACAAATGCTTGAAGTTGTCACAGGGGCCGCCCGTGTTAGTAGCGGTTACGGAGTAGTAGAGTTCAAGTTCGGTGATGCTGTCTCCCTGATGCAAGTCGTTCTCGGAAACGGTGTCCAAACGCGCGAGATCGAAATAGGTCATGTCCAGAAACTGATTTTCGCGGATAACGTGCGTTTGAGATTCCGTCCCGGCCTTGAAGCTGGCGCCCTGATTGGACGACTTTTCCTGGGACGCGATTGCTGTCAGCTTCAGCCCGCCGAGTTCTGCGGTTGTCTTGATACCAAACAATCCCTGAATCTGCCGCGAGTAAC
>CAIYYT010000014.1 GCA_903930455.1 uncultured bacterium
GCGGTAACCAGCGGCTTGTCCGACTGCTGCCCGACGGCGCCATCGGAGAAATCCAATTGCGCCTGAACCATCACCGGGATCAACCAGAACAATAAAGCAAGGATGTAAGTCAGTAAATGACGGATTTCAAGACGAAATGGCGTTGGCAACAGGGGTCTCATATACTGGGTTGTACAATAGTGATTCGCGGAAGGTTTGCAAGTTACTTCTGGCCACTGCGAGATATTTCGGTCCGGAGCGCATCAACTAACTTGTCGAAATCGATGCTCTTGGCAACCTCTTTGGCAAGTGCCTCGGCAAAATACTTGACGAATATCTGACGCATGTCAATCTGCCGTGAGTCTTTCAGACGCGCCGGTTCGTGGCCAGTGTCGTCGGTAAACGGCTCCTGCAGCTTTTCGAGATAGACCTTTGTCTTATCAGCTTCCGTCGTTGTCTGCATTTTCTTGAGCTTATCCAAAGTGATTTTTGAAGTCCCGACTTCTTCCACCTCAAATTTGCCCGTGGGACCGGTCGGACGTTCTGCCTTGACTGGTGGAGGTGCCTCGCCTTTCATTTCGCTGACAAACCAGTCGTAGTCATGCGGGGAATCCGTTTCGGCCTTCTCAGCCATCTTGACTGACTCCAGGTCATACTGATCTTCCGCGAGATCAAGTTTGTCCAGTCGGGGAGCGTCGCTCCCGTCATCTTGAGCGTGTGTTGTCGACAGCATGTCGAGGAAAAGCTTATCAGTGGTGTCCGCTATTTTCTTCTCGAAGCTCTTGGCATCGTCGCCGAGAATACTCTCGATATCCATATCTTCTCCCGGTTCACCGGTCGGCTCCCCTGTGATCTTGAGAATTCCTTCGATGCGATGCAGCAGTTCCTGTGGCGAAAACGGTTTGTTGAGCGTGTCGTTTGGCCCCAGATCGAATAGCTCCTGCGTATCGAGCAACTCGGAACTACCAAGCAGCATCAATATCGGCAACTTCGCTTTGGCCGCATCAAGCCTCAACTCACGAATGATGAATTGGCCGCTGACAGTCTGGGTGGTTGTGGCAATGACTGCAAGGTCGTAATGGGAACGTTTGAGTTCCTCTAGCGCCCGAGTTCCATCCTGAAACAGCGTGACCTCATAACCGTGCTGGCCAAGCAGTTTGCGACAGACGGAAATGATAGTCTCAGAGGCGTCCGCAACTAGTATTCGTTTGCCCAATGTCAGTCCTTCTTATCGGAAAGCTGTCTGGACGCATTCTCCAGCACCTTTTTCTCCTTCTCGGAGATATTTTCATATCCTACCTCATTTATTCGGTCGAGAATGCGATCAACTTCATCCATCAGTCCGGTAGAATGTCGATTTTGTTTAGCCGCGACCTGAACTCGCCGTTTGAAACGCCACTGTCTGAGCGGGCGCATCAGGAATGACAGACGCCAGTCTTGCTTGAGATACAAATAGCCGATTGCCGCGCCGCCAAGATGTGTAAAATGCGCAATGCCGTCATGCGACTGACTCCAGGCTGCGACCACACCGATGGCGATCAGACCTGTCACGAGATACTTGACCTTGATTGGAAAGATGAACAAAAACACTATGCGATTCGGGTAGAGCACGGCGAACGCTACCAGCACCGCGAAAATCGCTCCCGAAGCACCAATGGTCGGAACAGTGCTGTTGAGCGTCAGCAAGAATGTGATTATCCCTGCGCCGATGCCGCAAATGAAATAGAATTTGAGAAACTCCCTCGTTCCCCACTGCCGTTCCAAATCGCTGCCGAACATCCAAAGAGTCAGCATGTTGAAGAAAATATGGAAGAATCCGCCATGCAGGAACATGTAAGTCAGCGGCTGCCAGAGAGTGAGCCGGTGAATAATGTCGTAGGGCACTAACCCGAAAGTGCGTGCCAAACCGGCATTCGGCATCGCCAGCTGGAGGATGAAAATCGCGGTGTTGGCAACCAGCAGATACATGATGCCCGGGGTGATTCCCTGCTGCATCCCAAAGGTTGACCCACTGCTATTGTAAGATTGCTGATTTCGATACATGCGCGCCATCTATAAGTAATATCGGTAGTCCAGTGCCTACATTATAAGCATCTACCGAGGGTTTGACAAGAAAGAAGCAAGATTATTGCGGTCGAGCGGTTTATCCC
>CAIYYT010000015.1 GCA_903930455.1 uncultured bacterium
TCCCGGATATATGGCGCCTGTCGCGCGTGAGTTGGCAAAGATCGCGGGTGTTCTTGAACCTCTGCAGTCCGCGAACTCGCTAGAAGGACAAATTGAGGAGTTGAGGACTCAAGTGGTCGACCACGGCAACCCGCCGATGACGGTGATCGGCTCATCATGGGGTGCGATATTGGCCCTGTTTCTGGCGGCGAGACATACAGAACTGGTGAGGAAGGCCATCCTAATCGGAAGCGCTGTCTTCGATGCTGAGAGCTCCGATCGAGTGAGGAAGCGGCGACTGGAGCGACTGACACAGGTGAATCGCGCCAGACACGACACGATATTGCGCGAGTTGGCGCAAGTGTCCGGCGAAAAACGGGATCAACTATTCGCAGAATGGGCCGACATTTTTTTCGACGCGGATGTGTACGATCCTCTGACGAGAGACCTCGAAGTTCTGGAAGCCCAGCCCGATATCAACGAGAGGGTCTGGTCAGATTTCAAGGTACTCAGGGACCGTCCGAACTTCCTCGCCGACGAATTCTCCAAGATTGGCATTCCCGTAATTGTCATCCACGGAGAGCATGATCCCCACCCCATCAAAGGCATCCGTCCCTTATTGGAGAGTTGCCTTCGGGATGTCAGATTCGAGATACTGCCGCAATGCGGACACTATCCATGGGTAGAACGCCACGCTCGAGAACGGTTCTTTGAAATCCTGACAAGAGAACTGCGATAGACCCGTCAACACGGGTCACCATCGCAACTGGTTCACTCCACGGGCACGGGCCTACAAGATCACTCTATCACCGGTTTGGCCGGTTCGATGTTTGTGATCTTGCCAAACTCCGACAGTGACTTTTCGAACGTCTCCGGCTTGCCGACAACGATGTAGGTCAGTTGATCCGGCTTAAGGTATTTCTCTGCCACCCGTTTGATATCCGCTAGCGTCACCCGGCGATAGCTATCCAAATACTTCTCAAAGTAATCTGGAGGATATCCATCATACTCCAGCGACACTAAGTTGCTCACTATCTTCGAGGAAGTATCGAACCTGAACACAAGGCTATTGATGATCGAATTCCGGGCGTCTTCAAGTTCCTGCTCGGTGACGCCTTCTTTGCGAATCTTTTCGATTTCCTCCGTGATGATCTTGGTCGCTTTGTACGCTGTGACGCTTTTGGTCTGGCATTCGGCGGCAAAGGTACCATAGTCCCGCGAGTAGGTGTCGAAGCTGGAGGCGACGTGATACGCCAGACCTTCGTCGGAACGCACGCGACTAGTCAAGCGGGAAGTGAAAGAACCGCCACCGAGCACGTAGTTCAGGAGTCCGATGGCATAGCGGTCGGGATTGTCACGCTTGATGCCGAGTTCGCCGATCATGAGATAGGCCTGATTGATATCCTTTCTGACCTGATATACACCGGGATGATAGGTGAGAGCGACTTCCGGCTGCGACGGGAGCGGTAGCGAGGATTTCTTCCAGTCACCGAAGTACTGCGTTATCTTGGAGAGAAGTTCAGTCTTGTTGAAATCTCCTGAAATACCGAGGATGATGCCGTTGGGCACGAAGAAACGCTGGTGATAGTCAGCAAGATCTTGAACCGTCAACCCCTTGACAGAAGACCAATCTAGAATCCTGCCGTAGGGATGATCGCCATAAAGCGTATTGGAGAAGTAAGTGCTCACCATGCGATTGGGATTATCGTTACGACGTTTGATCAGGTTCTTGAGATCGGTCTTGGCCAGATCAAGTTTCTCCTGCGGGAAGGCGGGATTGCGCAGCAAATCCGCCAGCAGTTTCAGTCCCAGATCCTGATCTTTCGCAAGAACGCTGAGTGATGCCGAACCGGACTCCGTACCAATCGTTGTTTCCAGCGACCCGCCGATGTATTCGAGAAGAATGTTCAATGAGTCACCACTGATTGACTTCGTGCCCCCGGACCTCATCACACCCCCGACTAAAGCGGAGAGACCGTTTCTTTCCAGAGGGTCATAGATGGCGCCGCACCGAACCAGAGCAGTCACATTGAACAGCGGAAGCTTGTGATCTTCGTAGAAATACAGAGTTAGTCCATTTTCCAGGACTATGCGTTCGACGCCTGCGCCCAAATGCGGAATCGTAAGTTCAATCTTCCCCTTGGATAGGCTTTCGATGGTTTTTGAGGCGATCGATTTCGCTGGCGGAGTCTGCGCTTGAATAGTCGCTGCTGCCAAGATAAGCAGAGTGATCGCATAGGATATTAGTCTTTTCATTGTCTGTCTCTCCTCACTTGTTCTTCCTGGGTGCAGCGGCTGCCGGTTGCTCCCCTTCGGGTCTGACGATAGAGACCACCGAACGGTTCTTCTTGACGAGGTACTTGTTAACAACCCGCATGACGTCATCCGCCGTTACCGCTTTTATAGCCTTGCTGCGATTGAGGAAATCGCGCCAATCTCCGGTCATGATTTCGCTATTGGCAATACGGGAGGCCAATCCTCTATTAGAATCCATAGATCGCCACAACTGGGCATCAACCTGGTTGCGCACTCTTTGCAGTTCCCAGTCAGTCACTTTCTCACTCTTCATGTGATCGATCTCGGCATAGACTGCCGTTTCCAATTCCTGAACCGTGTGGTCGCCATAGGGCGAGATATCGCAGGAAAATGTCCCCGGGTAACGTGAGTAGTCTGCACCGGCATCCGCCGTGCCGAGCTTTTTCTCGCGGATATTTTTGTAGAAGCGGCTGGTACGTCCGTTCGAAAGAATATTAGCCGCCACTTCGAGAGCCGGCAGATCAGGATGACCGATCTGAGGGGTCTGCCAACAGATAGAAGCCATGGGACTGGCATCGTATTCCACTTCCGTGCGCCTCTCTCCCGCCTGCGGCGCATCTCTAGTCACCACCGGTCTGGGAAGAGGCTGCGGAGGTATCTTGCCGAAGTACTTCTCGCAAATCGCAAACACAGAGTCGGCATTTACATCTCCCACGATGACGGCGACGGCATTTGACGGAGAATAATGAGACTTGAAATACTGCTCGACATCCTCCCGCTGGACGGTCTGAATGTCACTCATCCAGCCGACAACCGGCCATCTATAGGAAGAAGCCCAGTTAACAGTTGCCGCGGTCGCTTCCGCTAGACGACCCCGTGCCGTGTTTTCGTCGGATAGACGTCGTTCTTCCATAACCACATCGCGTTCCGAATAGAATTCGCGAAGCACCAGATTGGCCATTCGATCGCTCTCCAAAAACGCCCATAATTCAAGACGATTCTTCGGCAGAGAGACGTAATACTGGGTACCGTCATTGCCGGTCGAAGCGTTGAGCGCCGTGCCACCATTCTGCAGGTAAGTGCCCCACATTTCATCCTTGATTATATACTGCTTCTGCTCAGCTTGAGCATCCGCCATCTGTTGGCGCAACTGCTTCAGCCGTGTTGAGTCAAATGCATTGAGGGGACTCTGGAGCTTCACCTGTTCGGCATACGCCAGATGCGCCAGTGAATCGATCCTGGCCATGATCGGGACTTCGGCCTCGTAATTTGACGTGCCGACAATCTTAGTCCCCTTGAACAGCATGTGTTCAAGGAGATGTGATGAACCAGTGATGCCGGGGTATTCGTCAACCGAGCCGGTATTAAAGCGAATGATCGACGAAAAAACCGGCGCCGAATGGTTCTCCAGCACCAGGATTCTCAGGCCGTTGGCCAGAGTATGCTTTTTCACGTCCAATTGCACATCTGCCGACTGCGCCCAGGTCAGTGACGTGAGAAGCAAAAAGGCGCAAGTCACGAGGGAAAGATGACTCTTAAACACAGGCACTCTTCCTTGTTTTACGGGACGAAAATTGATGGCATTTATCGTGGATCAAGGACTTCCATTCCTCTTGATGAAGCGATTGGGTTCCACCGTTGCCGAGAACAGGCAAAGGTACATCTTGTCTGCTGGCCTAGCAAGCCCTTATCTGCGGGAACACCGGTGCCTTCCGGTTGGGGAACTGAACTCAACTGGCGGCTGTTTTAGAAACAGCGGTCAGAAACTGGCTGGATTTTGGCAGTGATTGAGCATGAGGACTGTATAATCATATGCTGTATAGAGCGAAGATGATCGGCCGGGTGCTTATGTGGGGATTGTTGGCGGCTGTGATCGTGATTGGACTGAGACCGCCAATGGTGATGTCTACAAGCAATACGATGGAGAAGACTGTGACATACAATAAGTTGACCCCGGATGAAGAGCGGGTCATATTACACAAGGGGACCGAGATGCCATTCAGCGGCAAGTACTATCAGTACAACGCTGATGGGACCTACACTTGCAAGCGCTGCGGTGCTCCTCTATATCGCTCGACTGACAAATTTGATGCCGGGTGTGGGTGGCCAAGTTTCGACGATGAGATACCCGGAGCCATCAAGCGATCACTGGATGCTGACGGTGTAAGCACGGAAATCACTTGCGCGCGCTGCGGCGCTCATCTCGGTCATGTATTTGAGGGGGAAGGCTTTACACCCAAGAATGTAAGGTACTGCGTTAATTCGATTTCATTGAATTTTACCCCTGAAGGTGAAGCTCAAAAAAGCGACTCTCCGAAGGCTATTCAAGCGTCTGAGGATAAGCCGGTTGAAAAGGCATATTTCGCCGGTGGGTGCTTCTGGGGCACGGAATATATGTTGGAGAAGACCGAAGGCGTAATATCCGTCCGAGTTGGCTATATGGGTGGACATACGACCAACCCAACGTATCAGCAGGTTTGCGAAGGTGGAACCGGTCATGCGGAGACGGCTGAGGTTGTATTTGATCCGACGAAGACAAGCTACGAGAAGCTGGCGCGGCTCTTTTTTGAGTTTCACGATCCGACCCAGAAGAACCGTCAGGGACCTGATGTCGGAGAGCAGTATCGCTCCGCAGTTTTCTATGTAGACGACACCCAGAAGCAGATTGCTGCCAAGCTCATTGACATACTGAAAGGCAGGGGTTACGACGTCGTTACGGAATTATCCAAGGCAGGGACGTTCTGGATAGCGGAAGACTACCGTCAGGATTACTACGACCACAATGGCAAGCAGCCATATTGCCACTTCTATCAAAAGCGGTTCTGAAGCACCACGACAATTCATCACAGATCACAGATGCAACCAAAGTGGCGTGTGGCCGTAAAATACCTACTGAGGGCCAAACTCATATTCCAGGACAGGAGAGAAATGCTTATGCCAGACACATTCCCGTTGCCGGTTACAAACCTACCAGAGGCCGATATACCCATCAAGGGGCTGAGAGCTTACATTTCACAGGCAGACAATCATCAGATCGTTTTCATGGAGTTTGCCGAGGAGGCTGTTGTCGGAGCTCACTCACATGAAAGTCAATGGGGAATTGTTCTCGAAGGCCAGATCGAACTCACGATTGACGGCGTAAAACGGCTCTATTCAAAAGGCGATCGCTATTTCATTCCGAAGGGGATCACTCATTCGGCAAAAATCTTTGCAGGCTATACCGACATCACTTTTTTCAATCAAGCTGATCGATACAAGGCGAAGTCGAGATAGTCGATTGTTCGTGGCGGGCGGATCGTTTGCGATCCGCCCAAAATGCATATAGGGGTAATAGTCTCACTCGTAGAGATTGGCGAGTGTAAGCTTCAGTTCTTTCTCCTGGCCGTTGCGTTCAACAATAAATGAGAACTTGGTGCCCGGTTCCTGTTGCAGCATCTCTCGGATTGCTGTCAACCCATCAAAATACTTCACGGCAATGCCATTGATTGACTTTACAACATCACCCTCTTGGAAACCGGCCTTCGCCGCTGGTGTCCCCGGCGAGACAAAAATCACAACCGGCGTGTCGGATTCGCCGCGCTTGAATTGCACACCGGAATTGTCGATTGGAAATGGCTGGTTGAACTTGTCCCCCTTCTCAACAATCAGCTTCTCGTGTGCATAGTCGCAGTAGATGACGAAGTTCCTGAACAGAGTATTGCCCAAGGCTCCGATCTCATCGGACTTGATGGCCGTGTCGGCAACGCCTGTCGAGAAGGAGACAATCGGGTTGTCTATTTTGTACCCTGCAAACTCAAAACTCTTGCATTTCACGGAACCGGTTTTGAAGGCAGAGCTGGCGCCTCGCCCTAGTCCTTCTACGTCCTTCCGCGAAGTGAATCCGTTGCGCACGGCATAAGCGCCGTCCAGACTGGTTCCGGATGCTCCCATATCGAACACCCAGGATCCCTTATGAACGCCGTCCAATGCCGCATCAACCCTAAACAGATTTTCCGTCAGGTGCATATTGACCTCATGTCCGTCGCCGAGATACTTGAACGATTCCGGATCGTAGAAGGACAGAAGCAGATTGGCATAGTCAACCTTCGTGACAAATCGGGACAAAAAGTCAAAACCAAGAATTCCCGCACAGTCAAATCCTATGGACTGATCCAATGCCTTCATATCAAGTACGGCAACCGTCTGACTGTCAAACTCAATGCCGGGAAGCTCAAAAGGAGGAAGCGTAGCAAGTTTCAGACTCACCTGTGTTCCGGCTGCACCAAGCCCCTTCATATCTCCCTCCAGTTTGAGTCCGAGTTCCTTGGCAAAGGCTTCGGAGATACATGACATACCTGCGCCAGTGTCCAAGACCCAGATCCGCTCCTTGCAACCGACCTTGACGAAGACGAATATGTGGTTTCCGATAAAGCGAAACGGGATATTCTCTGCGCTACCGCCTGAAGAGAAGTGGTAGTCCTTGCCTGACTGCTCGGGCGGCTCAAAAAGCGAAGTGTCGACTGGCGGATTTGATTCGTACTTGGTGAGAGTGACTTCTTGTATCTCACCGGAATTTAGCGAAATCTCTTTCGTCCAGAACGGCACGACCAGATCACTGATCTTGCGATAGTCTCCGCTGAATGTCTCTTTCCGTTCCTCCCCCTCAGTGGTTTCACTCTTCTCGAGGAGGAAGGTCTCCGCGCTGATGTAATTGGTGATGGCATCACTGTTAATGTTGTTCACAATCTTGATGGCATAGCAGTCCTTGTCCTGCACCTTTTCCACACCCGTCAGCGTGACTTTGAAAACGTCGGATTGCGGGTTGGCGTACTCATAATCGGCCATAAGTCTCTTGAGCTGCCGACGTTTTATCGTCGGCTCATCAAGTTTGGTAATCTTCTGCAGTTTGCCGTTGGCATCCAGTACCCATTGATACCGGCCGTTGTCCCCCTGGGTCATCTTGAACACACCCAGGTCAACCTGAGTGCGCGAACGATCGGGCTGCTGCGACCATGACTTTACAGTCCCTTTGAGACCGGCAACAGCCAGAGTTCCTTCTACATATTGGGTGCGTTCAGCCTTAAGACGATTTAGACCACCGTTGGCGTCAAAACTGAGCTTGAGGATCTCATATGGATCCGTCAAGTTGCTCTTCGCTGCCATTACTGTGGCACATATTGTTATCATTAGTGAAAAAAGACAGATTGTACGCAGGCTAGTCATTGTTTTTCTCCCTTCGGTAGTTCTGACGTACGTGGCCTCCGGAATGTTTCAACTCTACGAGTGACAATTACAGTATGGAATTTCCGAGCGCCGCCAAATACGCCACTACATACTCATCCAATAACTCGCCTTTATCAAGAAGAGATTTTGCGCATTGCCGGAAAACATGCGCTCCATGTCACGTGAGATATCGAGATTGCTCGCCGTCGGATCAAACTCCGGTCGTGAACGCGTCCAAACCAAATACAGCGTGCTGCCCGGTCGATACTCCCAGCGAACCAGAAGAGTAGAATTCATTTCGGAGTAATTGTAGTCGGCGTTGGATCCCGAAATCGGATCGGAGTACCTGTTGCCACCAAGGTAGTAGCGATACTTTTGATAGTCCTGCCCCGAAGCGAGCCCCTGCGTTGAGAACTGCACCGACAGGTTGCGGTTCAGAACAATGGAAGCCGATGCTTCGAGATATAACTGATCTTGGTTGAGGTCGGCGAACAATGATTGCTCGCCGGAATTCTCAACCCAGCGAGTGCCATTTAGCGTGCGTTTGTAGTTTACACCGGCAGAGAATTCCATGTTGCTGCGGGGACGAAGTCCGAACCCCATATAGTTGGCCCACCATGTCCCGCCACGATCTTGGCCACTGCCGGGATTTACATTGAACCAAAGCATTTTGCGCTGGTCAGTTGTCAGGCTGGCCCACCAACTGAAAGTTGGGCGCACTGGCCATTCCCACAGACCGTTACCACGCGTTTCCAGATCGCTGTACTTCTCTCCCTGGATCGAAACCCCACCACCAAGGTACCAATAGTTCGTGAAAGTGACATTGGTGTTGAAGTTCCCGCCCACTTCGTAGCAAACACCATCGAAATTCCAACTGGGGTAGAAGTTGAAGTTGTTGTACGTTTCCTTGAAGATCCACCAGCGATCCGTAGTCCTATATTGTAACCACCCCCATGCGGAACGGCTATCCGCTCGAGATGTGTATCCCAGACGATTGAGATTCAGGTATCGATCTTTGACAGTACCACCAATCGCTGCGAGAATGTGCTTTCCACGACTCTTTTCAAACGTCATATCGACGCCATATCCGGTGTGCTTATTGTTCAATTGACTGAAGACAGTCTGACCATAGAAACTCCAGGCGTTGTTGTTGGTAACGAGATGCCAATCGACACCACCAGTGGTTGCCGGCAGACGATTCGCCTGACTGGCCAATGTCAACGCACCGCCGACACTTGAGTTTCGGAACAGCTCTTGTTTGATTCTCAGGACGTTGTAGCTGGCCTCGGGTTCCACTACCCCCTTTCGGGTGACCTTTGTAGAATCAAGACCGACATTCGTGTAGGCAACGTATTCGGCCTCCTCTCTCTGGGTGACCGAGCTGAGCAACGCTATCGTCGTTCGTTCGAATAGCTTGCCGGTTAGTTTGGCAGCACCCAGGATTGTCGTCGCTTTCGGATAGCTGGTGTAGTAGGCAAACTCTGGATCAGATATTGACCCGCTCGGCGAACGCCCTATTCGCCGGGAATAAAACAGATTGAATGACGTTGCAAAGAGATCCGACCCTTCAAGGAAGAATGGTCGACGTTCGGAAAGAAAGGTTTCGTATGTTGATAAATTGAGAACCGGCTGGTCAAGTTCGACCTGTCCGAAATCGGGATTGATGGTAGCATCCAGAACCAGATCGCTGGAAATACCGTATTTGAGATCAAGTCCGGCATTCTTCCCGAAGCTGCGGCCGTCAGGATTGCCCGGGCTCCTGGGTTCAATCTGCTCGTTAGAAACTACATACGGCAATAGCTCCGTATGGCTTGTTGGCTTGACACCTATCAAGTCTGTTAAGTGTCCAAAATTGGATACAAATCCACCCTTGGCCACAGGCGTAAAAGCCCAACCATCGGTTTCGTTTTTACGATTGATTAGGCGGATGAAGTCGATTCCCCACGTATTCTGATCTTTCACGGCAAAGCGGAGGCAATGATAAGGAATGCGAATCTCCACCGACCAGCCCCATGGTTGGAGCTTCACCCCGCTTTCCCACACTGCATCCCAATCCATGTCAGCGTTGTTTTCATTGTAGTAACGACTGTCGCGTTGCACTCCGGAAGCGTTGACTTCAAAGGCGTTGCCATTCTGGTGATCATGGAATGGGTCAATTCGCAGTGTCACGTGGTCAGCTTGCGATGTGCGATCGCGACGTACCAGTTGCCGGCTGATCTTGTCCGGTTCAGAATCGTAGCACCAAAACGCTGCGTAGATCGCCTGGTCATCATAGGCAACCGCCACCAGAGTCGATTCACTGACCGGCATACCTTCTGTCGGGTCGCGCTGGATCGTCATCCTTCCTTTCTGCAAACCTGGATTGCACCAGATAGAATCGTCAAGCATCCCGTCGATCGTGGGAGGATGAGGGTTGATGCGGTAAGCTTTCAGTTCGGGTATGATCTGGGTTTCGACCTTGACAGGGTCAGCAAGAATCGCGGAGTGCACGGTGACAATTATCAATGCTGTAGCAAGACAGAGCGATAGCCTGAGTTTCATGAACTCTCCAATTTCCAGGATTATGTATTCCGCCTATGCTGCAGCGACGACAGTTCTAGTAGACGAAAAAATGGCGAAAAAGTTTCGTCTGAACGGCGGAGTTGCAGTACATCAACCTCAGCGTTGCCCATTTCGCACTGTCAGCAATCTTGACCTTCTCCGTTGAACTTCTATATTCTCTGCTGACAATCATGGAGGAACAAAATGGCACGGTTATTGAAGTGTTCACTGTTGATCGCGAGGAGTTGTGAGTTCACGACAAGCACTTAAGCACCTGTTCAAATTCGAGCACCGCAAGCAGCCGCTCTTGTCGCAGCAGTCATTCGTGAAGCGACTGGTCTTCGCCGCCATTCTTTCTGCCGTCTTGCTCGCCGTCTGGACCGTAATTGGCATGATCGGTTATCATGCGCTGGCAGGACTGGGATGGGTCGACGCCTTTCTCAACTCCGCTATGATCGTCGGAGGCATGGGGCCTGTTGACATTCTCAACAACCAACCTGCGAAGGTCTTCGCCGGATTCTATGCCATTCTCAGCGGCGTTATCTTCCTGAGTGTGTTTGGATTGCTGATCGGGCCGGTATTCCACCGTTTTCTGCACCGGTTCCATCTCGACACTGACGGACACGAAGAGTCGCAGCACAATATTACCGGACCCAAGACGCCACTCGACTAAGACCGCAACGCAGAAGCTTCGTGGATTTTCACTTGCCGCTCGGTATCCGTTCTCTCACCCACTGGCAGATTCTGGACGAGTCTTTCACTTGTTCGAGGCCGGCAGGTGTCGAAAAGATGAACTCGTGACGAAACAGCACGACATCGTCAAGTGACGCAGGTCTCCATGAGGTTGGATATTTGTCCCGCAGGAGGAGCGAATAGTTGTAAGTTGCCGGCAGCTCAACCATGTCTGCTTTGCGGAGTGTCGAGAGGATGTCCCCCGCCAGAGCCACTTGATGGAGGAAAATGGCTTTTCTCTGATCCTGTTCGCACCAGTCAACAAATACCGTATCTGTGTAGAGAATCGCAAAACACTCCGGCCATTTCCTCAGCACACCCATTTCCGGGCGCAAGACCAACAGTCCGGCATTGAAATAGGCGCGGATCGTCTCCCGGTCAACCGGCGTTTGTACCGGAAAGATCGACGCTGCCGACACACCAAGCCTGTCGTAGACTCGTGTCCAGAACTCATCGGGTGGCTCCGAATACCGCGAACCAATCAGCTTGTGCATCACTGGCCGATAGCCCAAACTGATACTATCCGGCAGCAGGAAGTCACGCGGTTCTTTCACAAAAATGACATCGGGATCGAGCCAGACAAGCAGTTGGTATCTACCCACAGCATCGGATTCAGCGAGGGCGGCGGCGAAGACCTTCCCGGAAAACCAAAACCGCCTGGCGTCAGGGGGTGTACTGCTGCGTCTGAAAGTGACTCCTGCCGGGACCGGCCTTGCCCTAATTGATTTCTCAATTACCGGCTGATTGTCCGGTAGATAGACCCAAACCGGCGCATTCCGCAGTTCGCCACCGAATGTACGCAGGCTCTCAACCATCACCAATATCCAGTAGAGAGCATCACCATCGGCGGCATATGTGCCGAACACTATTCGCATATCATCCGATGCTTCCGCACGTGCCGCAGCCATCGTCTTGCTTTGTGTGTCGACACGTGGCTTTCGTTCGGGGTGTTTTCCTTGCCCTCCGAATAACCCACCAACCAGCAACAACAGAGAAAGAGCCGAGACCACAAGGACAATCCTATTTGCTGCGCGCGGCGTAGTCGTCAACGAGTTTCTCCAACAGATCGAGCGGTATGCTGCCATTTTGCAGCACCACCATGTGAAATGCCTTCAGATCGAATTTCGATCCGAGCACCTTCCTTGCGTTTTCACGCATGGCCATTATTCTCAACTTCCCCATTGTGTAGGCGCACGCCTGGCCGGGCCATACGGAATAGCGGTCGATTTCGTTCTCGGAGCTCCACCCCAGATTGTCCGCCATGTACGCCAGCGCCTGCTCTCTTGTCCACCGCTGCTGATGAATACCGGCGTCAAGAACGATGCGCACGGCTCGAAAAAGTTGCGAGTTGATTTCAGCAAAACGAGAATAAATGTCCGGTAGCCAACCTTGTTCCGCCGCAAGATCCTCAACGTACATCGCCCAACCTTCGCCAAAGCCTGACAGGAAGTACAGGTTCTTGAAGAGCCGGTTCTGGGTTAGCTCCTGTTGAGTCGCGATCTGAAAGTGGTGTCCGGGTATTGTCTCGTGATAGGTCAACGACGCCATACCGGGTTTACCCGGCGGGTGTTCCATGTTGATATAGAACGTACCTTTTCTTCTGCCATCAAGAGAGGCCGGCTCATAGTAGGTTAGACCGCCTGCCTGCTTGTAAGCCGGTACCGGCTCGACGCCAACTTTTGTCTTCGGTATGTATGCAAACAACTGCGGGAGACGCGCCCAGGTTTTGTCGACAATAGCACGGTAGTCGCTCAGGATCATCTGATCGCGTTCGGGACCATCAGGGTACTGGAACTTGTCCCGCAATTCCGGCTTCTCCTGCATCAACCAGTATGCTTGCATCAACACACCGAACGTCGTGTCCCCCTTAATTCCTATCGAATCGAGCAGTATCCGTGCCTGATTCTGCAGACGTTTTACTTCCTGCTTCCCCAGATCAAAGACCTGCTGAGCGGGCAATGACGAAGTTGTGTAACTCTTGAGGCTATACTGGTAGTACTTATCACCATCGGGTAATTTCCAGACCCCTGGCGTGCTGTCAGCATGCTGGCGCGATTCCGCACATGCGGCTTCTAGCTCGCTGCAGGCAGGAGAGATCTTCTGTCCGATGGTCGCAGCAGACTCTCGGCAAAGCCGCTCCGCTGTAGTCGGGTTTATTGATTTGACTCCGTCCAGCTTCGCTCTGAAATCGGCATAGAGAAGATTTGCAATCGGCTCGGCTTTGCCGAAGCCATCCAGATCAGCAACCACGCGATCGATCACGTAAACCGGCGGACGAATTCCCTTCTTCTCCTGTGCTTTGACGCGATCAACGGCCTCCCGCATTCGTTTTGGAAACTGCTCCAGACGTCGCAGGTAATCACGGGCATCCTGCATATCCGCGATAGTGTGGTACTCCGTCATTAGGTTGATCATCTTTGGGAAGGCGCCCGTCAGATGATCGATAGCATAGAGATTATCGATAAATGCCTGTCCCTCAAGCTGCAACTGCAATAGCCAGATCAGGGTCTTGAGATCAACGATCTGTGATTTACCGACTTTGCCAATGTCGATACCCTCAAGCTCTTGCAAGTATTTCTGTGCCAGTTGCATGTTTGAGCGGATTCCTGCAGCCGATCCGTCATCAAGACCACCGCGGTCGAATTCATAACCGCTGTTCTTGGGGAGACCCAATTGACTGGCTTCCTCTGGATTGAGTTTGAGATACTCGCGCACGTAGCCATCAAACAAACTTTCGACACGTATGGAGTCAGTGGCTGAAGTCTGCTGACCGAGCACGGGGCTCATTGCAGGCACCAGGAAAAGAAGTGCCAATACTAATTGCTTCACGATACCTCCTTGATTCGGCCATAGCGTCCCGCGCGCCAATGTCTTTCTACTGTCTCGGCGCACAACAATGCAGCTTTCGGCACGTACAACCTTCCCATTTGTAGTGACGTCGAGAGTGTCCGTTTCATCAAATCGAATTTGCTTCTCAAGCGGTCTCTTCGCCGCAATTTTTCTGGCATATTTTCTTGCACAACATGGACGCAGATCACTGACCTTTTGAAACCTTCTCACGATTTTTCCGTAGTTGATACCAAAGGACGCCGATGGGGCATCGATTCGCGCGCTTGTTACAACTGTTTCCCAACAGAAATTGACTTTATAGCGAGTCACACAGAATGCTAACATCTGTCACCGGCGGTCGCCCGAGACCAACGGGGAGGGAGTGTAACATGCGAATTGCTTATTTACACAATAGTATCAGAAGATTTCCACTGCTT
Source organism: uncultured bacterium (assembly GCA_903930455.1). GTDB lineage: Bacteria > Zixibacteria > MSB-5A5 > CAIYYT01 > CAIYYT01 > CAIYYT01. The sequence continues at coordinate 13,977 of CAIYYT010000015.1, forward strand.
CTGGCTGCAATGCTCTTGCTCGTTCTTCCGTCTATCGTGTTGGGAGTTTCTCAGCCAGTGTTTAAGCCAACTCTGGAAATCAGAAAGACTTCAGCCTCGATCGACGTCGATGGCCAGCTTAACGATCCCGGTTGGAGATCAGCCGCTCGCGTGGATAACTTCGTCGAGCGTAACCCCGGCGACAACACCGAACCCGAGGTCAAGACCGAGGTCTACACTACCTATGACGATCACAACTTCTATGTCGCCTTCGTCTGCCATGACGACCCCAAGGCGATTCGTTCCACCATGTGCCAGCGGGATCAGACTGGCAACGATGATGAAGTCGGCGTGCTGATCGATCCATACGCCAGTGCGTCGTGGGCATATGAACTGTTCGTCAATTCATACGGTATTCAAGAGGACGCGCTCTGGACGCCCATCGTCGGTGATAATACCGGCTACGATCTGATCTGGGAATCGGCAGCCGTAGTAACTGACTCCGGTTATCAGGCAGAGATCGCCTTGCCCTTTGCCAGCATGCGCTTTCCCAACCAGGACGTACAGAATTGGAAAGTCAACTTCTGGCGTAACCGTCCACGTGAAGTCTACAAGCAATACTCGTGGGCCGCAAACGATCGCAACGAGCAGTGCTTTCCCTGTCAATTCGGAACGCTCACTGGAATCGCCTCTGTGCATCCGGGAAAAGGTATCGGAATAATGCCAACTATGGTTGCGCATCAGTCCGGAGAAATCACTGACTTGCGAAATCCCGATTCGCCCTTTCATAATGCTGACCCCAAAGGCGAATTTTCCATTGGTGGAAAGTACGCGATCAATTCTGATGTGACTGTCGAGGCGACGGTAAACCCCGACTTTAGCCAAATTGAGGCTGACGCCGCCCAAATTTCTGTCAATTCTACGGTCTCGTTGATGTACCCGGAGCGACGACCTTTCTTTCAGGAGGGGAGCGACATCTTTAGGACGCTGTTCAATTCGTTCTACACGCGCACAGTCAATGACCCGCAGGTGGCCGCAAAGCTTACCGCCAGAATGGGCAAGACTACTCTCGGGTATGTCGGTGCACGGGACATGAATACTCCGTATATGATTCCTCTTGAAGAGTCCAGCATTCTGCTCAATACCGGCAGTAGCACGGTCAATGTCCTGCGCGGCTTGCGAACATTCGGGAGCGACTCGCGCGTTGGCGTTCTCCTTTCCGATCGCCGCTTTGAGCATGGTGGTTCCGGCACCGTAGCCGCTCTGGACGGCGATATCCGACTCTCCAAGAACTACAGCATTGACGGGCAGTATATCATCACACACACCTCAGAACTGCAAGACAGCGTTCGCACTGCCCGATACGGGGGATACGGTTTTGACGGAGGCAAGCACACGATTGCATTTGACGGCGAGTCTTATACCGGCACGGCGCTTATCCAGCGATTGAAGCGGGAAGCACGCCACTGGGGTTTTGTGCTCGACTACGATCAGGTAAGCCCCTCCTATCGCACGGAAGTCGGTTATGATCCTCTTATGAGCTATCGCAATCTCTCACTCAACTCGAACTACACATTCTATCCCAAGAGCGGTGCTGTTAGCCGAATCACGCCCGGATTCTACGCCTCACGGCGGTGGAAGTTCGATGGCGTCAAGAGGAACAGTCAGCTCTTTTTCGGACTTGATACCCAGCTCAGAAAAGCGCAAACCTACATCTCCGTCAATGCCGGATGTAGTTCCGAGCTTTACAATTCAACGGAATTCACCGGCCTGTGGGAGGTTGACTTCAACTGGAATAGCCGTCTCAGCAATAAGATCGGATTGAGCGGCGGATTTTCAGAAGGAGTTAGTGTCGCGTACTTCGCCCTTGCCAAGGGCAACATGACGTCTTATTCGGCCTCTCTCAATTTGAAACCGGTCGATCGCCTGGTTATCCAGCCGAGCATTAATTTCGCCAGAAGCACCGACAGGAACACCGGCGAGAAATTCTATAGCGGCTACATCACCAGAACCCGAATTCTCTATCAGGCGAATCGTGAGCTTTCTTTCCGTCTGGTCGTCCAGTATGATGATTTCAGCAGGGCCTGGGAGATTGACCCGCTTTTGACCTATCGCTTGAGTCCCTTCTCGGTTTTCTATTTCGGTTCATCGAATGACTATTGGGACTTAGCGCCGAACGTCAATTCTCCATCACAGTGGCGACTGGCGGCGCGTCAACTCTTTATGAAGATACAGTACCTTTTCCAGACGTAGACATCCTCACCGCCATCGCAGGCGGAGCGAAGCACATTTGCCGAGGTGCTGCAACGGATTGCAGCTTGCTTCGCCTGCGATGACGAGACTATTCCTCTCACTCGAACCACCGAGCCATAACATCGTTCTTGGCCAACCACGCCGCTTTCCGTATATTGTTGCCAGACGATTTTTCGGAAGGAGAGCATCTTAATGACATACATCGAAGTCGGCGGCAAGCAACTCGAACTGAATGATGAAGGATTTCTGAGTGATCCGCAGCAGTGGGACAAGAGCGTGGCGGCGGTTCTGGCGAAAGCCGAAGAGGGATTGGAGAATCTCAGCGAAGAACACTGGGCAGTAATCAATTTCATTCGCGAGCACTATGAACAAACAAAGCTGGCGCCGATGGTGCGCTCGATCTGCAAGACCACGGGGCTGCCCTTGCGCCGCGTCTATGAGTTGTTCCCTTCCGGTCCCGCCAAAGGCGCCTGCAAGCTGGCAGGACTACCCAAGCCGGACGGCTGCGTTTAGGCTCACTGATGTCGTTGATTCTCTTGATGCGCCTTTTGGTTGTACTCTCGGCAATCTACTGCCTTATCGCATTGACGGTTCTTGTTGCCCGCACTTTCTCTTTTGGCAAATGGCCGAGGTATGCGAAGGCACAAGGCAGCTCCGCCAAAGGCATCGTCTATGCCTTCGGACAAGGCATGCTCCCTTGGGAAAAGGAAAGCGCGTCCAAACACCTGCCGACGTTTTTCGGCGGCATCGCGTATCATCTTGGCATTTTCGCAGCATTACTGATACCTGCTGCTGGCCTACTGCAGATTCATTTGCCCGACATTGCTGACTCAGTCATTCGCATTCTGATCGTCATAGGCCTCGTCAGCGGCATCGGGCTCTTGATTAAACGTCTGACTTTGCCCTACATGAGATTCATCAGTTGTATCGATGACTACGTTGCCAATGTTCTCGTTGAACTACTTCTTCTCTCCGCGTTGCTGGCGACGTTCCATCTAGCATGGTGCCGAGTGATGATGATAGTGACCATCGTGCTGCTGCTTTACATCCCAATGGGTAAGATTCGCCATTGTGTCTTTTTCTTTTACTCGCGCATCCTGTTTGGCAAATTCTTTGGTCGGCGCGGAACTTTACCCCATCCGTCAATTCAGGATTGAGCCGTGAGCGAAGATACTAAAAAAGACTCATACGAAGAACACATCAGCGGCCTAACCCCGGCAGAACTTGCCAAGGCTTTGCAGACGTTCTGCGACAAGATTGAATTCGGTGACGCAGCCCAACTCAACTCCTGCCTCCATTGCGGTCTCTGCGCTGACACCTGCCACTACTATCTCGCCAGCGGCGAATTGGAAGCACTCCCCGCATACAAACTCAACCTCGTTTCCGCCGTGTTCAAGAACCAACATACACGACTCGGCAAGATTACTCCTGCCCTAACTGGAGCAAAGGCGCTGGATGCCGACATGGTTTCTCGCTGGGTCGATTCGCTCTATGGACGTTGCAGCCTGTGCGGTCGCTGCGCGCTTAACTGCACTCTGGGTATCAACATCTCGCGCCTGATCCGATTGGCGCGCACGACCCTTGCATCCGTCAATCTTGTTCCGCCCGAACTGCAGTCCACTGTCAACACTGCTGTTGACAAGGGCAACAACATGGGCATTCCACGGCAGGAATGGCTCGATACGCTTCAGTGGTTGGATGAAGAGCTGCAGCAGGAAGTCTCCGACTCTGCAGCGCATCTGCCGATCGATCAATCAGACACCCGACTCTTTTACACCGTCAATCCGCGCGAACCAAAGTTCTTCCCTCTTTCACTCCTAGCGACCGCCAAGATCTTCTATGCCGCCGAAGAGAGCTGGACATTTTCGAGCGACTACTACGATGTGACCAACTATGGACTGTTTTCCGGGGACGATGAAGCATCCGGAGTGATTTCAGCCCGCCTGCGCGACTCCATGCACAAACTCCGCGCTAACACGCTGGTGCTGGGAGAATGCGGGCACGGCTACAACGCGAATCGCTGGGAAGCGCCTGAATGGTTGGCTGGCGCGTATGGTTTTGAGGTCAAGAGCATTCTCGAAATCATCGCCGACTACATCCGGCAAGGGCGCATCAAGCTCGACCCCTCACGCAATCAGAAGCGCGTGACGCTGCATGATCCCTGTAATCTCGTACGACTCGGTGGCATCATCGAAGAACAACGCTTTATCCTCAAGCGAGCGGTAAGTGACTTCGTCGAAATGTACCCGAATCGCGCGCAGAATTTCTGTTGCGGTGGCGGTGGAGGACAATTATCGATGACCCGCTTCTCCAAACGACGTATCGAAGCCGGCAAGATCAAGGCCGAGCAGATTCGTGCGACCGGCGCCAAGATTGTCGTTGCACCCTGCCACAACTGCGTTGATCAACTCAGCGAACTCAACAAGGAGTACAAGCTGGGCGTGGAGATCAAAACGGTCTCAGAAATGGTAGCCGAAGCGCTCGTTATCGAACACTGAAAACCGCCCTTTTGTCCGAGACTTTCGGATATTATCCTTGCTGACTAATTGACGATGTCCGCTTGCGACTTAATGCGATCTCTCGCACGGCACTGATGGCAACTTCAATGTCTTCGGCGGTATTGAATGGGCCAATGCCGAATCGAACTGATCCGTGAATTTTGTCCGTGCCCATCTGCTCGTGTACCAGCGGTGCGCAGTGTAGGCCGGTACGGCTCGCAATACTGTAGTCGACATCGAGCATCGTACCGCAGTCCCCCGCTTCCAAACCATCTACATTAAAGGATAGCACACCGATGTGATTCGCCAAGTCATCCTGACAATAGAGCGTCACACCATCGATCTGGCGTAAACCATCGCGCAGTGTCTTCAACAGCATGGTTTCTCGGGCATGAATTCCCGCCATCCCCTCTTTCTGCAGCCACTTGACGCCTGCATTCAAACCGGCGATACCGGGAAGATTCGGTGTGCCATATTCGAGGCGATAAGGATACTCATCCAAATGCGTGCGCACAGCCGAGCGCACCCCCGTACCACCGGCGCGGGTGTGACGAATCTCGACGCCATCACGCACATAAAGCCCACCGATTCCCATCGGTCCCATTAACGACTTGTGTCCGGTGAAGGCGACGACATCGATGCTCATCTTCTGCATATCGACCGGGATTTTACCGGCCGTTTGCGAGGCATCGACGACAAAAGCAATCCCCCGCTCTCGACAAATCTTGCCAATCTCAGCAATTGGCTGGACGGTGCCGATGACATTCGATCCGTGATTTACGGCGACGAGGCGAGTATTCTTCTTGAACTTCTTTGCAAAATCATCGGGATCCACAAAACCACCGGCGTCAAAACCGATATGATCGAGTTCGACGTTATTGTATTTGTAAAGATGATACAGCGGTCGCAACACCGAGTTGTGTTCAACGTTGGTAGTGATCGCGTGGTCGCCTTCCTTCAACAACCCAAATATTGCCAGATTTAGCGCATCGGTCGCATTATATCCGAAAATCAGACGATTGGGATCGGAGCCACCATTAAAGAACCTGGTGAGTTGTTTGCGGGTCTCTTCAACAATTCCCCCCGCGATAAGGCAGAGATCATATCCTGATCGTCCGGGATTGACCCCGTACTGACGGTAAAACTGGTCCATCGAGACATAGACTTCTTCCGGTTTTGGGAAGGTGGTTGCCCCGTTGTCAAGATAGATCAGTTTTTCCATTCGCAGCCTCGCTTAGTCCAAAGTTCTCAAAGGATTCTACAGCAAATTCCTACCAAAGTCAACAGCGTATCTTGATGATTTCCTCCGACGATCAGAACACTGGCCACCGTCTGATAGGTTGCGCTGCGCCCCAAGAAGGGACCTTCTTCAAATCTCGTTCTTCGCAGTACCGCTGTTGAAACAAACAACAAATAGCCGTTGTCTAACTCTGTACATTCAACTTCAATCGAGTTGCAGTCTATGAACTTAGATATTAGGAATCTCAGCAAACAATACAGCGGCAACGTCTGGGGACTGTGCGATTTCTCGTTACAGGCGCAGTCAGGCATCATCGGACTCCTTGGCCCCAACGGCGCCGGCAAATCCACGCTGATGCGAATCCTCGCCACCATCACCCGACCCACCTTCGGAACAGTATCCTGGAACGGTTTGGATGCGCTGACTAATCCCCGCGCCCTCAGGGCTGAACTCGGATATCTCCCACAAGAATTCGGTGTCTATCCCAATCTCAACGTTGTCGAGTTTCTGAATTACATGGCAGCCCTGAAAGGATTGGGCACATCAGTCAGCAGAAGACGCATCGACGAATTGCTGGTAACGGTCAATCTTCTTGATGCACGCAAGCGACCATTGGGCGGGTTCTCCGGCGGAATGAAACAGCGAGTCGGTATCGCGCAAGCGCTCCTGAACGATCCGAAACTCTTGATTGTCGATGAACCGACAGTCGGTCTCGACCCCGAGGAGCGAGTGCGCTTCCGCAATCTTCTGACCGATCTTTCCGGGGATCGACTTGTTATCCTCTCGACGCACATTGTCTCCGATGTTGAAGCCACCGCCAACAAGATCGCCCTGATGGCGCAGGGTCGCTTACTCGCCTTTGCCACACCCGAAGACCTGCTTTCGACCGTCCGGGGCAAAGTCTGGTCATGGACAATCACCAGCAAAGCTCTGACCAAAGCACGTGAAAATTTCCTGGTTAGTTCGATGATTCGCACCCCCAACGGATTGGCGGTGCGCATCGTTTCCACCACTAAACCAGCCCCTGACGCCACCCCCACCGAGCCGATTCTCGAAGACGCCTACTTATTCGCGATCTCGGCCGATCGCTCGATTTCCTTATGACGGGTGTCTTCCCGACCATACTCGCCGTCGGCATTGCCGATTTCCGCGAACGATCGCGTCATTATTCGTTTTGGATCTTTCTCGTTGTGATCGCCTATGCAACCTACCTGTTCATCCCCGGCGCCGGAGCACCATACACAACGGTTCGCCTCGGTGCTTATCGCGGCCTCTACAACTCTGCCTGGATTGGCACCCAAGTCACGCTCATGTCTATAGTCCTTGTGTCGCTGGTCGGATTCTATTTTATCAAGGGCTCGGTCTTGCGCGAAATACGACTGAAGACTCAGGAACTGGTGGCCTCATCACCTATCAGTGACATTTCCTATCTCGCCGGAAAAACTCTGAGCAATTGCCTCGTTCTCTTTTCCATGATTGCGGTTCTGGCGATTACCTCCGGCATCTTGCAGATCGCCCGTGGTGAAGACCGCAGCCTGCATCTGCTTGCCCTGCTGGCCCCCTACTGTCTTGTCATGGCGCCCCTAATGATCGCCATGGCCGCACTCGCCGTGTTCTTTGACTCGATCAAGTTGCTTCGCGGCGGAATCGGCAATGTCGCTTTTTTCATACTATGGGCCGCGGTAGTCTCGACCATTGCTATCAACCGAGATGTCCATAGCACAAATAGCCTGTCGCCCATGCTCGATTTGTTCGGGGTTCGCTACCTGTGGGGTGAGATGATGAACGGCTGCGCCGCGGCTGTAAACGACTACCAACCCTGGCAGGGACCTCACTCACTCGGATTTCATATTACGTCGGACGGCAGCGCCCCCAGTTTGAAAACCTTCGTCTTCAATGGCGTGCATTGGTCGACAGCATTTTTAGCAGGTCGCCTGCTTTTGCTCGGCGCCGCCGGAGCGATACTTGCCATCACCAGTCACAGCTTTAAAAGATTTGACGAAGAGCGCACTTCGGGCAAACAGCACCTATTCAAAAAACATCCATCTTCGACACCACCGGATATGCCGGGTAGGTTAACATCCGGTTCCTTGGAAGCGCCTCGCGTCACAGCGCTAACACCAATCACTACCCTTACTCCCAGTCTCGGACTGACGAGGCTCCTAATCGCCGAACTACGTATCGCTCTAAATCGCATTTCACGATGGTGGTACATCGTTGCCGCCGGAATCGTCGTCGCAGGAATGCTGACCCCCTTTGGCATCTCCTACAAATTCCTGTTGGCCGCAGCCTGGTTTTGGCCAATGTTAATCTGGTCGGCATTGGGTTGTCGCGACCAACTTTATAACACGCGCCAGATGGTGCAATCCACCCCCGGCGGTGTCTGGGCGCAATTGTCAATGCAATGGCTCGCCGGATTTATCATAGCGGCGGGGATCGGCAGCTTCATTGGCGTTCGCGCACTGATTCTCGGGGATTTCGGCATTCTCGCCCACTGGCTTATTGGCGCAATGTTCATCCCTTCCCTCGCGATGACCTGTGGCATTATGACCTCCGGCCGCAAACTGTTCGAAGTTCTCTACACGATTCTTTTCTACGTCGGCCCCCTCAACAAAGTCCCGCTGTGCGATTTCACCGGCAGCGCGATTTACGGGAAAGCGCAATCCAGCCTTTCCCTTTGGGGCGTTATCACCCGATCGCTCCTGCTCGCCACGATTCTCATACGCAAATGGCAACTTTCGCGAAACTGAGACATCACCAGACCGAATAATCCTTCTATCGAAGAGCGCAATCACGAAGCAATCCGCCAACTGAAAGCGCTTGCCAAATTGAACCTAGCCCCGTACTATCTTTCTCAATGTGTACCAGTTCACAGATGAATTTGGAAACGTAATCTCCCAATCACTTCACGGAGTGTGATATGTCTAAGAAGAAGCTTTTGGCGGTACTGTTGACCGCAGCCATGATCCTCCCCCTCGCAAGCTGCAGCAAGAAGGAAGAAGCTGCCAAACAACCGGCAGCAGGCGCCAAGCCGGCAACCAGTCTGACAATCGGCGTGTCACTATTGACCAGAACCCATCCATTCTATCAGGATTTGGAAGCCGGTTTGCAGGAAGCCGCAGACGCCTCCGGATACAAACTGCTGATCAGCGCCGGTGAGTTTGATGTCGCCAAACAGAAAGACCAAATTCAGGATTTCATCGTCCGCAAGGTGAATGCGATCATTGTCTCGCCCTGCGATTCCCGATCGATCGGGACGGCTATCAAGGCGGCCAATGACGCGGGCATCCCGGTCTTTACTGCCGACATCGCATGTCTGGCGGAAGGCGCTAAAATCATTTGCCATGTTGCCTCCGACAACATTGCCGGTGGCAGACTCGCTGCACAAGCGGTGGCACAAGCGCTAAACGGTACCGGCAAAGTGGCGATCATCGACCACCCGGAAGTGGAATCGGTTATTCAACGCGTCAAGGGTTTTGAGGACGAGATCGCGAAGTCGAGCGGCCTCAAAGTGGTCTCCAAATTGTCCGGACAAGGCAAAAAGGATCAGGCCTTCCGTACTGCAGAAGACATTCTGCAATCGCATCCCGATCTTGATGCCTTCTTCGGCATCAACGACGACTCAGCATTGGGCGCGTTGGCGGCAATTGAAAAAGCCGGCAAGGCGGGACGTGTGAAGGTCGTTGGCTTTGACGCGGTACCGGAGGCCAGAGCGGCAATCAAAGCCGGCAAGATCTATGCCGACGTGATTCAGCAGCCAAAGGAAATCGGTCGGAAGACAATCGAAGCGATCAAGACCTATATCTCTGGCGGTCAGGTACCGGCAACAATTCTGATCCCCTGCGCGCTCTTTACGCAGAAAGATGCGTCCTAATCGCACTGATGGTGAAGAGAAAATGACTGCGACGTATTCCGGCATCGCACCCCTTCTTGCGATGAAGGGAATCCGCAAGGCCTTCCCCGGCGTTGTGGCAGTAAGCTCCGCTTCGTTCGAACTGTTGCCGGGCGAAATCCATGCGTTGGTTGGTGAGAACGGCGCCGGAAAAAGCACGCTAATCAAAATACTGATGGGTGTGCATCGGGCTGATGCCGGCGAAATCATTCTGTTTGGAAGTGAAGTCGCTTTCACTTCTCCGCTCGCAGCGCGGCGAGCTGGTATCGCGGCCATCTATCAGGAATTTACTCTCGTGCCGACGCTCTCGGTTGCGGCAAATCTGTTTCTCGGTCGCGAACGAACGCGACGAGGATTGATCGACGCGCGGCAGGAGTACCAGCAGGCAGTCGAACTGTTCAAAAGGCTTGGTGTCGTGATCGATCCCGAAGCCCTCGTACATGATTTGAACGTCGCACAGCAGCAGCTTGTGGAGATCGCGCGTGCCTTGGCAACCGACGCCAGAGTTCTTGTCATGGATGAACCGACAGCAGCCTTAACGCCGAATGAGGTTGAGAAGTTATTCGTGTTGCTGCACGAACTGGCGGGGCGCAAAATAGGCATCATCTTTATTAGTCACCGTCTAGATGAAGTATTCAAGCTTGCCGACCGTGTGACGGTCATGCGCGACGGACAGACGATCGCTACAACCAAAGCATCGGAACTGAACCGCAATCAACTGATCGAGTTGATGGTTGGTCGTCCGTTGGAAAGCGAATTTCCCAAGATGCCGGCACAGTGCGGCGAGGTTTGTTTGGAAGTGCGCAACCTCTCGGGGGGCAGGGTCAAGGATGTTTCCTTTCAGGTGAAACGTGGCGAAGTGCTCGGCATGGCCGGTCTGATGGGCGCGGGCAGAACCGAAGTAGCCCGTCTGATTTTTGGTGCCGACCCGAAAGAAAGTGGCGAGATTCGTGTTGACGGAAAGGGTACAGACATCGAGTCACCCCGCGATGCCATTGCCAATGGCATCTGCCTTCTTACCGAGGACCGCAAATCGCAGGGATTGGTATTGAAAGCAACTGCCAAAGACAATTTCGCTCTGCCGAATCTTGAATCATGGTCACGCGTCGGGTTTATCGACGAACGTCAGGAGTCCCGGCGGTTCGCCAAACACGTGGGGGATCTGAATATTCGTATTGCTGGGCCTGATCAACTCGCAGAGGAACTGTCGGGAGGGAACCAGCAGAAGCTTCTGGTTGCACGCTGGCTGGAAACAAATTCGCAGGTAATCGTCTTTGACGAGCCGACGCGTGGAATTGATGTCGGTGCCAAGTACGAGATGTACCTGCTGATAAATGATCTTGCCGCCAGGGGCAAGGCGATTATCGTGATCTCTTCGGAGTTGCCGGAGCTACTCGGAATTAGTGACCGCATAATGGTGATGCGCGAAGGTCGAATCGCCGGAGAGATCTCAGATGTCCGAGCAGCAACCCAAACAGATATTATGGCACTGGCAACGTAGTGGGTGCGAAGATGAGTGTGTCTAAAAAGACTACATCGAGAGTGGCGCTGGCGAAGCTGCTGCGCGATTACGGCATGTTGATTGTGCTACTCGTTCTCTGTTTGCTTTTCTCAGTATTGACAATCAGTGAACAGCATCCGACCGGCGCGGCTGCCGCCAAGCAGACTGTGGCGGAGATCACCAAAACGACGGACCGCAGTGCGGGAGTGCTGATTGTTGGACGCGACGATGACGAAGACGGTCAGTTCTCGAAAGAGCTTAAATCCGAGTTGGCGAGTCTCGCCTACACAAACGTCCGCGTTGTTGCCGGTGATCCGCCGCTGATTAGGACAATGCTTGAAGGATTGGTGGATTCAGCGAGTCAATATGGACTGATTGTGACGACCGAGTCATTTGCTCCGATTGTGAGGACGATCATCTCCGAGCTTCCCCAGCTGTCACAGATCAGAGTTGCCACTCCGCCATCCTACCGTTGGCCAACGTTTCTGCTCGCGGACAACATCCGCAATGTCGCCAATCAGATTACGGTCATTGCCATCATCGCAATCGGCATGACGATGGTCATTATCACCGCCGGTATCGACTTGTCGGTCGGCAGTCTGGTAGCGCTCTCGGCGGTGATGGTCGCCTGGCTGGTCGGACAATTCGGCGGCGAGACCGCTTCGACCTGGGCAATGATTCTTGCCGGCTTGGGAGCGATGTTACTCTGTGGCGCGACCGGCGCTTTCAGCGGACTGATGATTACCCGCTTTCGCATTCCACCTTTCATCGCCACCTTGGCCATGATGCAAGTAGCGGCTGGAGTGGCGTATATAATCTCACAAGGGAAGCCGATCTATCACATTCCCGACAGCTTTATCTGGCTTGGTCGTGGCGTCGAACCGCTCCTCAAGATTCCCTATGCAGTCATTCTGATGATCGCGCTTTATGTCGCGGCGCACATCTTGATGAGTCGAACTACAACCGGAAGATACATCTATGCCGTCGGCGGAAATGCGGAAGCGGCACGACTGTCGGGAATACGCGTGTCATGGGTCTTGTTCTTCGTCTATACACTATGCGGTGTCCTGGCGGGACTCGGCGGAATTGTGATGGCGTCGCAACTCAAGAGTGGCGCGCCAACCTACGGGTTGACCTATGAACTATATGTCATCGCCGCGGTCGTTGTTGGCGGTACGAGTTTGTCCGGAGGCGAAGGGCGCATCTTCGGAACGCTGATCGGCGCATTCATAATCGCTGTAATACAAAACGGCATGAACTTGACGAATGTCGAAAGCTACACACAGAAAGTAGTGTTGGGTCTGGTGATTCTGGGCGCGGTGCTTCTGGATAGACTAAAACAACGGGGATTTCGATTCCGGGGAGCCTGAAACAGATTGAAACGCTCAATTGATAGGTGAAGATAACATTCAATTTGATAATACAAGGAGTCTGTCGTGCGTAAGGTCATTCTCGTAACAATCGCGATGCTACTTGGCAGTTGTATGTGGGTGGGCGCACAAACCAATCCCCAAAAGAGCGCTCAGAACAAATGGAGTCTGAATGTCGTCGCAACTGCGCATCTCGACACCCAATGGCGTTGGACGATTCAGAATACGATCAACGAATATGTGCCTGCTACTTTTCGGAACAACTTTAAGTTGATGCAGCAGTATCCGGATTATGTCTTCAGCTTCGAGGGGGCTTTCAAGTACATGCTCCTGAAAGAATACTATCCTGACGAGTATCGGAAACTGAAACCGTTCGTGGACAATGGTCAGTGGCGGGTGGCTGGTAGCTGGGTTGACCCCGTTGATGTCAACATGCCGTCGTTCGAATCGCTGGTCCGACACACTCTCTACGGGAACGGATTTTTCCAGCAGGAATTCGGCAAGATGAGTCGCGATGTGCTATTGCCTGACTGCTTCGGCTTCGGCTATGCCCTGCCATCAATCGCCGCCCATTGCGGACTTGTGAGTTTCTCGACGCAGAAACTTACGTGGGGTTCGGCGGTCGGAGTGCCGTTTGACATCGGTATCTGGGAGGGCGTTGATGGCTCAACACTTGTCGCAGCGTTGAACCCCGGTTCTTATACCACGGAGATCAGAGGCGATCTTAGTCGCGATACCGCCTGGACGCGCACGATTGTGAAACAAGGAGACAGCACCGGCCTCTATACAGCATATATGTACTTCGGCACCGGTGATACCGGCGGCTCACCGGATTCACTCTCTGTTTATTGGCTCGAGAAATCGATCAAGAGTGACGGACCGGTTGCAGTGAAAAGCATCGGATCGGACGATCTGGCCAAAATAGTCAATGCGGATAAGAACGCGCACCTGAGTCGTTACAAAGGCGAGCTGTTGATGACGCGCCATGGTTCCGGTTGTTACACGTCTGAGGCGGCGATGAAACGCTGGAATCGCAAGAACGAACAACTTGCCGACGCAACCGAGCGAGCGTCCGTGATCGCGCAAACGCTGGGTGTACTCAGCTATCCCAAAGAGGATCTGAAGCAAACTTGGATACGATTTCTCTGGCATCAATTTCACGATGACTTGACCGGGACGAGCATACCCGAAGCGTATCAGTTCTCCTGGAATGATGAGATTCTCACTCAGAATCGTTTCGCGGGATTATTGGAAAATGCAGTCGAAGCTACCACCCCTCTCCTCGACACAAGCGTCAAGGGAGTTCCTCTCGTCGTGTTCAACCCGCTTGCGATTACGCGTGAGGATATCGTTGAAGCAACAGTCGTCTTCGGCGGCGGAACGGCTATTGAGGCTATTCGCGTATTTGGCGCTGACAACAAGGAAGTGCCTTCTCAGACAATCCAGAACTACGGAGACAGCCTGAAGGTTGCGTTTGCAGCCAGGGTTCCCTCGGTTGGATATGCCGTGTTTGATGTGCGACCCGACAAAACACCGTGCAACATCGCCTCCGGACTGAAAGCTACCTCCACAGAGCTTGAGAATCAGCGCTATGCCGTGAAACTCAATGAGCAGGGCGACGTTGTTTCCATTTCGGACAAGTTGGAGAAGCGTGAGTTGTTGACCGCGCCAATTAGACTGCAATTACTTCACGACAAACCGAAACAATGGCCGGCTTGGGAAGTCCAGTATGAAGACATCATCGCCGCGCCCGTGGCGTATGTTGGCGAGAAGGCATCCATCCGAGTCGTTGAAAACGGTCCGGCGCGAGTAGCGGTCGAAGTTATCAGACACACCGACAAATCAACTTTCCGGACGGTTATCCGCCTAGCGGCAGGCGGCGACCGAATCGAGTTTGACAATGACGTTGATTGGTACGAGCGCGAAATGCTCCTCAAGGCGGCGTTTCCGCTGGCGACAGCTAACGAGAATGTCACCTATGACATCGGCCTTGGCACCATCGAGCGCGGAATCAATACGCCCAAGAAATACGAAGTGCCTGCACATCAGTGGGCAGATATGACCGCTCCAACCGGCGACTATGGGGTAGCTATACTCAACGACTGCAAGTACGGCTGGGATCATCCGGACAAAGGTACGTTGCGTTTGTCTCTAATCCATACTCCGGGTGTATACGAAAACTGGCAATGGGTGAGCGACGAACGCTCGCAGGACAACGGACATCACAAGTTCACCTTCGCATTGCAGGGACATCGCGGCGACTGGCGAAATGGTGACGTGATCTGGCAGGCAGCGCGTCTCAATCAGCCGCTGTTGGCATTCCAGACTCCTGTTCATCCGGGTAAGCTCGGAAAACAATACTCGCTTCTATCCGTGACCAGCGGCGGCCGCGAAGGCAAGTCATCTTCTTCAGAGGCAGCACCACGAGTTATGGTCAACGCCGTCAAGATGGCTGAAGGATCGAAAGACGAGGTCGTGGTGCGATTGCGCGAGTTGGATGGTAAACAGGAAGAGAACGTGCAGGTTCATTTCGCCAAGCCGATAATTTCCGCTCGCGAAGTGAATGGCGCCGAGGAGCCGCTAGGAGACGCGCAGGTTACCAAAGGTGCTCTAATCACATCGCTCAAACCGTACCAACCAAAAGCATTTGCGGTCAAATTTGCGGAGACGATTGACAAGCCGACATCAGCGCTGCTGTGTTCTCCACTGTCACTCCCGTTCAACACAGACGGCATCAGCAATGACGATAACCGTCGCGACGGCGATTTCGACGGTCAGGGCAACACGTTGGCGGGAGAACTGCTACCGGATACTCTCTGGTATCGAGGCACTATGTTCGTGACCGGTCCCAAGAAAGCAGGCATGGCCAATGTCGTGTCGTGCAGCGGACAGACGTTGCAACTCCAAGGCAGCTCCTACGACTACCTTGACCTGCTGGCAGCCGCAGTCGGAGGGCCCGCACAGGCCCTCTTTGGATTCGAGGGGATCGCATATAGAGCATGGATACCGGACTACGCCGAACGCATCGGACAATGGAACAGCCGACTCGCGAACGGCGTCTTTCAAGATGATCCGAACCAGATTGCGCCGAGCTATATTGATCGCGCTCCCGTAGCTTGGGTAGGAACACACCGGCATAGCAGTAAGGGTGAAAACGAGGCCTATCAGTTTACCTATCTCTATCACGTTCGTCTCCATGACCTCACGGGCTTGACCGCTATCAGGCTTCCTGACAACCCGCGCATAAAGATACTCGCCGCAACACTTGTTAAGAGTAGTTTCGACGACATCCGCGCTGCGCAACCCCTGTATGATGTCGCCAATGCCACCGTGACCAGTATCGTTGCCGCACGCACCGCTTTTGTGGACAAGGCGACCGCGACTATTAGCTGCCCCGTCCCGGGTGCGGAGATTTATTACACGATCGACGGTAGCGAACCGACAAAGAGTTCA
>CAIYYT010000016.1 GCA_903930455.1 uncultured bacterium
AGATCGGCGTGCGTGATGAAGCGCGCCGGCTAGGTGGCTTCGGCATTTGCGGTCTGGAACAATGCTGCAATACTTTCATCCAGGAGTTTGAGCCAATCTCAACTCAGTTGGCGCGTGACCAGAATCTTTCGCTCAATCCGGCCAAGATTTCCGGCAACTGCGGACGTTTGCTCTGTTGTCTGCTGTATGAGCAGAACCATTATGCGGAAGCGATGCGGAAATTCCCAGAGGTCGGTTCCACAGTGTACGGAAAACTGGGGCGTGCAGTCGTGGAAGCGATCAACGTGTTTCACCAGTCAATGACTTTGCGCTATGAGGACGGCGGCTTCGAGAAACTCACCTGGAAAGAATATCACCTGTTGGAGCGGAAACGTCTGACACCGGTTCCACCGAAAGCGCGGGAATAGACACCTTATGAATTTCTATATCACGACTCCGATTTACTACGCTAACGACAAGTTGCATATCGGCAACGGCTATACGACAATTATTGCTGACATTCTAGCTCGATTCCACAAACTCGCCGGTGAGGAGACTTTCTTCCTGACCGGTATGGATGAGCACGGCACTAAGATCGAAGAAGCAGCCGCGGCTGCCGGAAAGACGCCACAGCAGTTAGTGGATGATAACCACAAACTGTTCATTGAGACACTCAAGGCACTGGGAATTTCAAACGACTTCTTCATACGTACGACGTCGGAAAAGCACAAGAAGGGCGTGCAGAAGCTGCTCACCACGCTCTACGAAGCTCGTACGCCGTCAGGTGAACCGGTAATCTACAAGGGAAATTATGAAGGTCTCTACTGCACCGGCTGCGAGAAATTCATTACAGAGAAAGAACTGACCAACGGTCTCTGTCCTGCGCATCTGACTAAACCAAAAGCGGTCAAAGAGACTAACTACTTTTTCCGGCTGTCCGCATACCTCGACCAAGTGGAACAACTGATTCAGAGTGGCCGTCTGAAAATCATGCCGGAAGGTCGCCGCAATGAAGTGTTGGGATTGATTAGGCAGAAGCTCGACGACTTCTCAATTTCGCGCGAACGAGTCAAATGGGGCATCGATCTGCCCTTTGACCCGACGCAGAGGACCTACGTCTGGGTTGATGCGCTGCCGAATTACATCACCGCCATCGGCTACGAGGACAATCCCGAGGAATTCGACAAGTGGTGGAACAAGTCACAGGTAGTGCATCTGATGGCCAAGGACATTCTCAAGTTCCACGCCATATACTGGCCAGCCATGCTGCTGGCGGCAAACTTGCGCGTTCCCGATATTCTGTTCATCCACGGCTATATCAGTCTGGACGGGCAGAAAATCAGCAAATCCTTGGGCAATGCGATCTCCAACGAGAGGTTGATCAAAGACTTCGGTCGTGATGCCACGCGCTTCTTATTGACATCACAATTCCCGTTTCATCAGGATGGCGACATTAACTACCGCAGGCTATACGAGAAATACAATTCCGATCTGGCCAATGATTACGGTAACCTGGTAAGCCGCGTGATGAAGCTGGCCTTCACCAATTTTGACGGTAAGGTGCCCACTCCGGATGACACGCTCGAAGACCAAAGCGTTGAGCTCAGGGCAGCGATCGCATCGACACCGGACAAAGCAATTGAACTGATTCGCAACATCGATGTGCTTGGTGCGGTCGAGACTATCTGGAATCTGATCCGCTGCGCCAATCGCTACTTCGATTATAACAAGCCGTGGGAACTTGCCAAGAAAGGACAGATGCAATTGTTGGGGACGATTCTCTATCGTTCACTGGAGACAATTCGCATAGTCGCGTCGCTGACATCACCGATTATGCCCGAAAAATCGGAACAGGTGCTGGGGATGCTCGGTTTCCCCAAGGGCTATCGTCCGATTATCAGCGACATCGACCGACCTAATTTCTTGAAGCCGGGAGCATCGTTGGTTGCTGGAGAGAATGTTTTTCCGCGCCTGCAAGTACCTACAGCAGAAGTCGCCGCTACGCCGACCGTGGCTGCGGTGGGTGAAGATGGCATTATCACAATCGACGACTTCGCCAAGGTGAAGCTTCGCGTTGCTGAAGTGCTCGCCTGTGAGCGAGTTCCCGATGCGACCAAATTATTCAAGCTGCAAATTTCCGTCGGTGAAGAACAGCCGCGTCAGATTGTCGCCGGTATTGCCGAGTTCTATACGCCGGAACAACTAGTCGGCAAGAAGATCATCGTGGTGGCTAATCTGAAGCCGACCAAGATTCGCGGTATCGATTCCAATGGCATGTTACTGGCCGCCAAATCCGGCAAGCAACTGTCGGTGTTGACGGTAGACAGGGATCTGCCTCCGGGCGCCACGATCAGCTAGCGATGATCGACACCCACGCGCATCTCGATTTCCCCGACTACAATGCCGATCGCGACGAGGTTATCGCGCGGGCGCAGAGTGTTGGCGTTAAACGCATCGTCAATATCGGTTGCGACTTGGCATCATCGGCGAATTCAGTTGACCTTGCCAACCGCTACCCCCATATCTTCGCAGCGGTAGGCATTCATCCTCACGACGCCAAACAGTACGACGATCCGTCCGAAGCCAAACTGCGCGAACTCGCCAACAGTTCCAGGGTCGTCGCCATTGGTGAAGTCGGTTTGGATTTTTACCGCGACAATTCGCCACGTGATCAACAACGTGAGGCCTTCGTCCGGCAGATTGCCTTGGCCAAAGAACTCGGATTGCCGCTGGTCGTGCACATTCGCAATGCCTACAGCGAAGCGCTCGACATTCTTGCGGCGGAGAAGGCGTATCAGATCAACGTGGTGCTGCACTGCTTCTCCGGAGATCGCGAGGAAGCAGTCCGCGCGATTGACTACGGGTTCTTCCTCAGCGTTGGCGGAGTGCTGACTTTCACCAATTCACGTCTGCCGGAGTTGATTGGCAAGATGCCGCTGGAGAGTATCCTGCTTGAAACCGATGCACCCTACCTGACTCCGCATCCGCATCGCGGCACGCGCAACGAACCCGCGCTGATCCAGTTGGTCTATCAGAAACTTGCCGAGACACTCGGACGCAGCTTTGCTGAAGTCGAGGTACAAATAGATCGCAACGCCGAAACCTTTTTCGAATTCGAATGAGACCCAAGAAGCATCTTGGTCAGAATTTTCTGATCAACCGCAACGCGGCGATACGGATTGTCTCGCTCTTGGGCCTGAAACCGGGCGAGGATGTTATCGAGATCGGTGGTGGTCGGGGTGATTTGACTTGCCACTTGCTCGAGACCGGCGCCGAAGTTACAAGTATCGAAATTGACAGGGACTTGGCGAATGTCCTGTCGATACGATTCAACGACTCAGAGCATTTCCACCTGATTCGCAGCGACATCCTGCAAACTGACCCAGCGACCATACTCCCGCGTGGTGCTACTGCCAAGTTGGTTGGCAACATTCCCTACAATCTCACGACCCCGATTCTCGAATGGATCATTGAGCATCGCGCTCGTTTTCCGTTCGTCGTATTGATGGTGCAAAAGGAAGTCGCGCTACGACTGGCGGCTCAACCGGGAGGCAAAGATTTCGGCTCCTTGACTGTGTTTGTTCAGCTGTTCTTTGACATCAAGCGAGTATTCACCCTCCGCCCCGGGTCGTTCTTCCCGAAGCCGACGATCGATTCCGCCGTCATTGAATTGCGGGAATTGCGAGAGAGTCGTATTGTCGACGCTGAATACAAGGAGTTGCGCCGCCTGACTTCCGCCTGTTTCCGGTGGCGTCGCAAGACGATTGTTCGTATTTTGCGTGAGGAATACCAATTGGGACCGGATGCTGCCGTTCAGTTGGTCACGTCACTGTCGCTTGATCCCAATTCCCGTCCGGAGCAGTTGGCAGTGTCCCACTTTGTCGCCTTGATGAGAGAGCTCAAATGTATCGACCGGGATTTGCCCTGATCATCATTAGCTTCTGCTGTCTACTTCACAGCAATCCCGCATCACCCGTCAGCTTCAATCTCAACTTCTCTCTCGATCGTCAAACCTATAACTGGGCAGACTCCGTGTCCTATGCCCGCGATCTCAAACCATCCCTGCAATTGGCGTTACAGAATCGCTCAACGGCGACACTTATCAAAAAATCGGTCTTTGGGGAAGGTGGTGACCGTTGGCAGAAGACGGCACGCACGAGTGCTTCACTCACCTATAACATCAAACCGTCATTCAAGGCCGGCTTGGAATTCAGCCAGGATTTCGATCGATTGGAAAAGAAACGCCTGATTGCCAACCGCGCCAATTTGCTTACTGGTTTCGAAGGAAATCACTTCAATTTCTCGCAGCGTTGTGGAGTCGTCTGGGAGCAGCGGCAATTTGATCCGGCCTCCTCTATCGAGTCCGGCCTGGGCTACTCGGGTGCGCTTTCAATCAAACCCCGACGGGATCGTTCACTTGGTAGCGCCAGTATTGAAGCGCAGATCACGACCCTTCACCGCACTCCGCTCAAAAACATCGCATTAGACTATAGTTTCTCCGCCAACAATGTTCGTGGAGATACGGTCATTTTGGATGCGAAACAGAGTTTCGGGGAGAGGAAATACTTCCCATCCAGCGGGAATTTTGATGTCACCGCGCGACAGCGTAGCGAGCAGCGCCGCTGGGATCTCCATGCCAGTCGAATACTACCTGCCGCAGTGGTCTTCTCAACCAGTGCTGCGTATCGCTTTGACAAATACGGCTATGATTATGATTCCGCAGTCACCGACTTGGTCCGGCAGAACAACAACTTTGCATCGTTGTTTGAATATCAGTTCTCGCTGACGCGGCGTTTTGGGCGCGTTCTGTTGATGCAAGGATCGTATCTGTACAATCGCACCAAAGAGGATTTCGGGCAGCAGCAGACCAACCAGTTGGCGGAAACCGGCCAATTGGGAATGAACGCGAAAGTGTTTCTGCTGGAGGCGGATACCCTTGAAGTCTCCGGACAGATGGGGGTAACGTCATATCTGGCGCCCACCTCTTCGACTTTTTTCGCGGATCGCGACCGTTCGGTCAATGTCGCCACGGTGCGGATGACGCATCGGTTCTCCGATTTTCTGACCGGCATGATTGACGGCAGTTATCGCGGTTTCCACGCAATCTATATTTCCGGCCGTCTGTCGGCCAATAACAACGTAAACAACGTCTATATCTTCAATCCCACCTTGATCTGGCGGCCGCTGGCGAATATCAGTTTGCAGCAAAGCTATCAGATGTTCGCAAACTACATCTATTACGAATACGAGAAGTCCGATCTGAGCGGGCGCAATACGCTCTACCGGCGCGCCAACTTAAGTAACAAGTTGACGCTAACCAGTTCCCGACGCACTGATTTTGTCATCGAGTACAGCTATCGCTATGAGGACTTCGGTCCATTGGTCTACTCCGACCAGTGGCAGCAGCAGATTAGCTGGGACCGCCGCACGCACCGACCGCGTGTCGGTATCGATTATCGACCGATAGCGGGTCTGCGCTTTCAGCCCTATGCGGTCTATGAAATCCAGCGGTCGTACGATCATCTGTTTGATTCCACAGCTACACTTGGTAGGCGCCAGAAATCCGAGGAGTTTACTCGCACGCTCGTTGGTTTCAGTTTTGAATGGGAATTGTCCAATTCGTCGCACATCGACTGCACGTTGGAACGTCGCGTGCAGGATTACCAAAATCAACGCAACCAGGAGTACAATCTGTTTACCAT
>CAIYYT010000017.1 GCA_903930455.1 uncultured bacterium
AATTTCCAGCAGTCTCTTGTTCATACTTTGAAGGGAATCAACGGAGTTCCGAGCCAACTGTCAAGCCTGAGCTGGGATAACCGCGACATCAAGCAAAATCGGATTATGGGATAGGCTTCACATAAACCACTTTTTCTTTTCATGCACGATGTCCCCGAACTTGCACATGAAATCCATCTCCGCCGACGACAGCGCTCCCTTGCTCAAGCCGGCAATGTCCTCCGCAAACTGCTTGGCATTTAGAGGCGCCATCAGACAAACATCAACATTGGGATTAGACAGCACAAACCGGTAGCATTGATCAGCGGTCGGAATCGGTGCATCTGCTGGGTATCCTCCCGGCCGTCTCAACAGATACCCCCAGCGCGTCGCGGTATAAGAGACGACACCGGGATCGTGTGCTGCCAGATATGGAAAGATGTCCTGCTCGGCGCCTCGATGAGCGGCGTTGTAGCGCATCATCGTGACATCAATCGCCCCTTCAGAAACCAGCTTGCCGATGAGCTTACGGTCATGGCAGGACATTCCGATTGCGCGCACTTTGCCCTCCTCCCGGAAGCGGCGCATCTCGTCCAGTTCCCGTTCGCCAATATGCTTCGGCTTGGTGACGCCAAGAAACAGAAAGACATCGATGTAATCCGTTCCCAGTTGCCGCAACCGTTTCTCCAACGTCCGGCGCAGGTTCAGATGCCCGACAAGCAGGTTATACGCCCCCGTACTCACAACCAGCTTCTCCCGTTTTGTTTTGAATTCTTCGCGCAGAGTCTTCGTCATCTGCCCGTCAAAGCCGTAACAGAAGAAGTAATTGACTCCGGCATCAATCGCCTTGTGAATCACTTCTTTGCCCGGCCGATAGGTTCCCGACAATCCGAGCCGGAAGACCTTTTGTCCCGTTTTGCCGAGCGGTGCGTAAGCAAAATCGTCTGTCATCTACATTTCTCCATAATGCACTGCCTGCCGTCTGTCAGGTAGCAGATTCCTCAATGTTGCATTGTCATTTATGATGATTCATTCTTTCGAGAACGGCAAGCATAAACCGCAGGTCATGCGCGGATTTCGGCGATGTTTGCAGAACTATTTTTAGCAAACGACTTACGATACTCGGTCTGAACAACGTATCACAACCAAGACTATTTAAGTCTATATAGGCATCGCTGTAATAACATCTCTCTGGAGGAAGTATGACTTTTCAAACCACATGGAAGACACTGGTAATGCTCCTACTTTTCGCGGCGGTGGCAGTCGCGCAGCAAAAGGGCGAACAAAGGACCTTTACCGGCACCTGGACCTGTCTAAATTGCAGCCTGGCGGGATTAGTTAACCGTCCCCAGGCGGAGTGCGAAGACCTCGGCCATCGTCACTGTCTACATCTCGATAATGGTAAGTTTCTGTTCTTCCTTGACAATAATCGCGGGAAGGACCTCATCCAAGGCGGCGGGCGACGTGATGTGAAAATGACCGTCAAGGGTACCTTCTATCCTGCAGCCCAGACGATTGATGTTCAGAGCTATGTCATTGATGGTATAACAACCAGTTGGAATGAAGAACATCAAAAGATGGAAATGCAGTACGACCCATCGGTGAAGCGGGTCGAGAAAAACGACGGCAAATAATCATCCATAGCTGACATATTCCGGGCGGGCCCGGTACGCTCATGATTGCGGTCAGGAAGGGATTCCTGACCGCGCCTGAATACCTCTGACTTGACAGTCTGTAACTATGGTACTACCCTACGGAATAGTTGCAGACCGTCTTAACAAGTCACTGCGCAATTTCGACCCGAAAGGTGAAAATATGAAATGGATCACTCGATCTCATGTGCACGTCGACCGTGTTGCCTGTCCATGGCTCATCAGTCGTTTTATTGACAGCGACGCTGAATTTTTGTTTGTACCAGCGTCACAGGTGAAAGAACGGGCGGAACGGGAGAATGCTACGGCATTCGACATTCCGGGAGTCGAATTAGGCCATGTCGACGGCTGCTGTTCGTTCGAGTCTATTATCAGGAAGTATCAGCTGAAGGACAAAGCACTTCTCCGTTTGGCCAAGATTGTGCACGCGGCGGATGTAGAAGAGGATCGTTCCTCAGACCCAATCGCACCGGGTCTCGAAGCTATCGCTGTCGGCTTTAGCCTTCGTTACCCTGAGGATCACGAAAACCTCCAGCGCCAGTTTGAGGTTTATGATGCCCTCTATGCCTGGTGCAGATTGGCGGTAGCACAGGATAAAACGTAAATACTCTGCACCTCACCCAAAGCACAGCGTCGGGTATGTGTTCTGTCACATCGACAAAAGCAGGAATCCAGGCTTTCTTGATTGCGCTCCCTCAAAAACAGATTAGATTGTCACTACCATGAACACACTGTACTACGGCGACAATCTCGAAATCTTCCGCAAATACATCAAGGATGAATCCGTTGACCTGATCTATCTCGACCCGCCTTTCAATTCTCAGCGCGCCTACAATGTGATTTTTCCCGACAAGACCGGCAAACTCTCGCGCGCGCAGATTCAGGCCTTTGAAGATACCTGGTTCTGGAGCGAAGAAAGCCAGCAAGCCTTCGATGAAATCATGAGGGGGAGCTATTCCCTTGAACTTAAGGACATGATGAAGGCCTTCAAGGAGTTCCTTGGCCCGAGCAACCTGATGGCCTATCTGACCATGATGGCAATTCGCTTGGTCGAGATGCACCGCGTTTTGAAAGTGACTGGCTCTCTCTATCTGCACTGCGATCCGACGGCGAGCCATTATCTGAAGGTTCTGCTGGATCAGGTGTTTGGACAGAAGAACTATAGAAACGAAATCTACTGGAAACGGCGAACAGGTTCCAGTCAACTGGAGAAGAAGAACAGGTACGGTAACTGCACCGACACGATATTCTTCTACGTGCGGAGTTCGCAGAATCATTTCGAAACCCCCTATTCATTCGACGTCAAGGGCTATGACGAATACATCGAGAAGTTTTTTAGACACACTGACGAGAAAGGGCGGCGTTTTCGCGTGGATAATCTAGCGAACCCTGCACCTCGACCAAACTTGATGTATGAGTACAAAGGCTACAAGCCACCAAAGAACGGGTGGGCAATCTCACGCGAAAAGATGGAACAGTGGGACAAGGAGGGTCGTCTCTATTTTCCAAAGAATCCAAATGGTAGAATCGCTCGAAGAAGATATTTGGATGAATTGAAAGGGAAACCCGTACAGAACCTGTGGGACGACATTGAGCCAGTGTCGTCGCAGTCTCACGAGCGGCTTGGTTTTCCAACCCAGAAACCCGTTGCCCTTCTGGAGCGTATCATTCAAGCATCTTCCAACGAAGGCGACGTCGTGATGGACCCCTTCTGCGGTTGCGGCACGGCCACTGTTGCGGCCGAGAAGCTAGGCCGCAAATGGATTGGTATCGACGTTACGCACTTGGCAATATCACTCATCAAGAAGCGCATTACCGACCAGTTCCCCGACGCCAAATTTGTGGTTGTCGGTGAGCCGCGTTCATTGGACGACGCACAGGCGTTGTTCAAGCAATCCGCGTTCCAATTCGAGGCCTGGGCGGTGTCGCTCATTGGCGGGCAACCATTCAAGAGCACTGGCGGCGGTGATACCGGCATAGACGGATTTTTGTACTTCCAGGATTTTGAGGGCAACTACCACCGGATTATCATCGAAGTCAAGGGAGGTGGATACCAACCCAAAGATGTTCGCTCGTTGGCACACGTGCTCCAGCGCGAGGAATCGCCGATGGGCATCCTGATCGTGTTAGAACCTCCGACCAAAGGCATGCTGTCTGCCGCCGCAGAACTCGGCAAATGGGCCATACCGGGCAGCCGCAAATCGTATCCGGTAATGCAGATCATGACGATTCAGGATTTCTTCGACGGCAAGAAACCAGAACTCCCCGACACCAGCGAGACCCTCAAGAAGGCCAAGCGCGAAGTCCGCGAACGCGAGAAGAAGAAAAACCAACCGAAATTGGGGCTTGAGGAATAGGGGAGACTCGCATGAAGGCAAAGAAATCGCAGAAAAAGCGATCACTGGTCGTGTCACACCTTGAAGGGATAAACCGCAACGTCTTAGAGAAATTCCAGGACATCGTCAGCGACTATGTAAAGGGGCACGAAGGTGTGTACGCGCTCTTCAGAAAGTCACGACTCTACTATGTCGGTCTAGCGAGCAATCTTCGCTCGCGGGTTAAGCAACATCTCAAAGACAAACATGCTGAATCCTGGGATCGTTTTAGCGTCTACCTGACGCGCGGCGAGAGCCATCTCAAAGAGATGGAATCTTTGCTTATTCGTGTTTCTAAGCCGCCTGGTAACAGACAGAAGGCAAAATTCGTTCGTTCGGAGGATTTGAAGCGACGGTTCAGACGGGATGTTCAGCGCCGCCAGAAGCAAGAGCTTGACTCAATCATGGGCACGGACGCGAAGACGGCGCCGAGGACGCAAAAAACCATCGGCAATTCCTTGATTGACATCTACGCAGCCGGTATAAGGTCTATTCGGGCCAAGCATAAGGGACAAGTGTTTACTGCTCGCATCACGAGAGCCGGTGAAATCATATTTAGGAAACAGAAATACAAATCACCGTCGGGTGCAGGGCAAGCGGTCATGGGCCACAGTTGCGACGGCTGGACGTTTTGGAATTACCGTACTTCTGACGGTCGGTGGGTGCGGCTTACCGAATTGCGGCACAAGTAGTTCTGTAGTTCAGAACCGCTTCGGTCTTGACTTTGTACCCCACCCAAAGCCTTGCGTCGGGTGGGTTTTTCTTTGCTGGCTGTACCCTGTGTCTGGCCACCACCCCTGACGTGAATCCGCAACCTCGTTCCGTCGGGTCTTGCGGTCCGCCTTCCACAAATGCTCCAGCAATACCAATTACTTAGCGGAGCGTGTGACCCGACGGCTCCCCCCTTTTTGTAGCGCCTCACTGCAAAAACATTCTCCGCGACAGTTAGTAGACCGCTGGTTGCGGCACCGAAGGTCACCCCGGAGTGCTCTGTGGGTCGGGTGATTAGCGGCAGAGCAAAAACGAAGTTGGTTTTTGTGTTCTACCTCCTACTCGATCAGGGATCGCCTGCAGTAGTACGGCAATGATTAGGCTAATAACCAATGCCAAA
>CAIYYT010000018.1 GCA_903930455.1 uncultured bacterium
CAAGGCGGTGCGTCGCCGTCGCGAATGCCAGTCATGCAACGAGCGGTTCACTACGTATGAGTATATCGAGCGTGTCGCGCTGACGGTGATCAAGACCGACCAGCGACGAGAGCCGTTTGACCGCGCCAAACTAAAACGCGGCGTCGAAATCTCTACCGCCAAACGACCGGTCTCGCAGAAACAGATCGATACGCTGGTGGAGGATGTCGAAAACGAGTTGTTCAAACTCTCCAAGTCCGAGGTCGCCTCGCAGTTGATAGGGGAGATGGTCATGGAACGCTTGCGCGATCTTGATGAAGTCGCCTATGTTCGGTTCGCCTCCGTCTACCGCAAGTTTTCGGACAAAACCGAATTTGTCGACGAACTGAAGAAACTCATACAGTAGCGGTTCAACATGGCCAAAGACGACCGGGAAGTTGTCGAAGTCAAAGGCGTGGAAATGCCCTTCCTCGAACACATCGAAGAACTGCGCCAGCGCCTGATCAAAGTTATCGCCACGATCCTGATCACTTCCATCATCGCCTACATCTTCTCCGAACCGGTCGTCAACTACTTCGTCAAACCGGCCGGCACCGTCTATTTCCGCAATCCCACCGGCGCCTTTTCGATTCGCATCAAAGTCTCACTCTTTATCGGTCTGGCCGCCGCGATTCCGGTCATCATCTACCACTTCTGGAAATTCGTCATCCCGGGACTCTACGCGCGCGAAATCAAATTCCTGGTTCCCGTCACACTATTTGGCACGATCTTCTTTTTTGGCGGCGCGTCATTTTGTTTCTTTCTCGTGATTCCCGCCGCCATGCAGATTCTCCAGTCGTTCGGCACCGATGCCGTCAAACCCCTGATTGATGTTTCCGATTATTTCTCGTTTGTCTTCTGGATGTGTGTTGCGTTCGGGGCTGTCTTCGAACTCCCGATCATCGCCTATTTCCTCGGCAAGATCGGCCTGATCACCGCCCGCATGCTCCGCAAAGGAAGACGTTTCGCCATCGTACTGATCGTCATCGCCGCCGGCATCATCACACCGACCCCCGACGCCTTCAACCAGATGATGCTTGCCGTCCCCTTGTACATCCTCTACGAAGTTTCAATCTTGGTCGTCCGCTTCACCGGCATCCGCGAACACCCCGATCCCACCACCCAGGGCTAACCGCTGTTTCTTTAGGTGCCCCACCGCTAGCGGTGGGTTTATATTTGTGCGCACCGTTCGCCCTGAGCTTGTCGAAGGGAGCACCGTCGAAGGGTACGCCGTGTCCCATTCCCCTCTTGAGAGGGGACCAAGGGGTGTGTCATTCTGAGCGTAGCGAAGAATCTAGTCTCGCGGCACTCACGTCTCGCTCTCCCGTTTCTCCTCTTCAGTTGTTGGGAGCGAAATTCCGATTCCTTGGGCAATTTGGGTTAAGATTTCGCGCTTGTCCTCCTGTAACTCCTGCATGCCGAGTAAGTGGGAGACTTCTTGCTTTAAGGTTTCCAGGTTTTCGTCTGTACACTTCCTGACGACATCGGGGCATTTCTTAATGACGTCGGCAAACCAACGTAAATCATCTGTGCGATTCTCACCAGAAAATTTGCCAAATCCCTTTTGCACCAAATCATCCTTCTTGCGAGCCAATAACTGACAATTCAGGAGAGCCGGCCCAAAAAGTGCGATAATTGGCCCGCAGGTTGTGCTACTGTCAATGATCTTATCGATAGTATCCAACACGAAGGTCTTCATAAGGTTCTCATCCATGGCTAGAAGCAGCTGCTGCCAATTCTGCGAGAGCTGCGCCTTCGGCTGCTTTCCTATCAGTGCACGGTCTCTGTAATCGCTGAGGGCTTGGCGAAATGGAATACCGAGACCGATAGCTACCTTCTTGTCGATAAGCGCGAGTACCAAATCGTACAAGTTCTCATATCCGGTCTTAAGTTCCTTGGTCCATTGCGCATCATTGACACTTCTCAGGCCATCCACCAGCCATTTGCCAAAGTGTTCTTGGTCGGCATTGGGGGAGAGATAGGCAGCTCGGTAAAGACTCGCCAGGTCAGAGTCGAATTCTCCACTCAAGAGAAACTGAATTAGGTCGGCATTGCGAACATACTCACCCACCACCGTCTGATACTCCTCAGAGCGTGCCCCAAGAGCATAGTAGAAGTCGTTCTCATGTTTGACGAATTCTTGCGCTGTCACTATCGCAGTTAGATTGTCTCGCGTAGAAAGCTGCTTAATTATCGCATATGCTAGTGGTTCGAATCCCTCATCCTTCTCAAGTACATCGAAGATGAGGTAGCAAGCATGTTGCCCGACCAATAGATTCGCAAGCTCTTCAAGAGCATAACCAATCTGTTTTGGAGTGGACTTTACCCCGTCATAAAACTGCATGGCAGCAGCGAGCTTTTGGGACTGGGCAGTGACAGCAACGGCACCGAGTTTCATGATCATGTATAGGCAGAGTGCCACAGCCCTGGGATGTTCCTCGTTGTGTGCCGTGTAAAGTAGGAGAAAGTAATAGTGACCATCAGCTAGTTCACCAAGGGCACTCGTAGCAGCCTGGACCTCGGAAGAAAGGTCAATGAGTGTCCCTAGAAGTGCACTAACCTCCGGTCCATCTAGACTTTCCGGAACGCGAAGTCGTTCGGCAGCAATGTCGATTAGCTCCTGCCAAGGGCAGTCCAGATTCATCCCCACAAGGGAGTTCACTACCGAACGATCTGTCTCCGAGAATGCGCCGTCTGATATCACCGTACCTATCCCACTCATGACCTCGCTCAAATCTGCCGACGGGCTCAAGTAGTGAATGATTGACGCGAACTGATCCTTGATAACAGCTTCTCTCATAATCGCTAAGAAGACGAAAGCGGTACCGGGGCAACAAAAGTACTCCTCAATTGGCTGCGATCCATGCATTGCCTCCGCCTTTCTCAAGACGGCATGACACCCTTCCAGCCAAGGCAGGACGTCTATTTTGACACCTGAGTTGGGCAATTGGAGGTCTGCTTCAGCTTTCGAACTGGGAATTTGGATCGGTCCAGTATTCGAAACTGACAAGAGCATTTGTCTGGTAAAATCGATAGAGCTGCGGTGCTCCATGAGCTTGCCAATTCCAAGACCTGTTTCCAAGTCAAGAGAACGCCACGTTTTCACTGCAGACGCTCCGCGGCAAAGGTGACCCCACGTGGCGATTGAACTGTGATTCCCGGCGACAACGGCATCTAGTTGGTTCGCCACCCAGCTTATGATCGTGGGTTTCTCTCTCACCCAATCCAAGCACTCGCTCTCGACAGTCTCCTCGAATACTTGGTAGCCACCCGTGAGAGTTTTCATGAGCGACAAATCCTTTGCGTTCTGGTTTCTGACAATAGCTTCGACCTTCGACCCAAGCAGCACGTGGGCAGCTTTATCCTTTGGCACACCAAAGTGAATTGCTGCCAACGATAGGAATATGTCCTCCCCTACAAGCTCCGGCGAAAATGGTGCAATCAACGTAGCGTCATTTGACTGCAATCTTTCCACGATGCGGCCTTCCGACTCAATAGAGGCGTAGAGAGCTAGTGTTCTCAGGTCTAACTTCCCATGCCACTGGAGATACAATGCCCCGACCCGATTGATGAATGTCTTGATATTTCGCGGTGTCGGGGCCGCCGTTCCCGAGTATCGCCGCGACCGGAAAATGCGATACACTTCATGAGGCTGATCTTTTTCTGTGACTTTTGGAAGAGCTTCACTGAGCTTCTTCTTGAAGAAGTCATCCCAATCAGATAGTACTGGGGGTGGGACGTGGAAAGATACCTGAAATGTCTTGTCCACAAAAGAGGATGCGAGTTCAGATATCTGCGGCGTGTATTTCTGTCCCTCTCCGTCCCAAAGGCGCATACTGGCTGAAGGATCAATGGGAACGATTAGCCACACACGGTTGGTCCAATCTTGGCGGCGGTGACAGGCCGGGTCAATAAACGTCTTCATGGTAGTCCACATCGCAATTGCGTTCTCTGCATCCAGGCGGTCCAAGTTGTCTATGACGATCGCGAGTCTTCTGTCGTTTTGCTTGAGGGCTATCTCCATAAGCTTTCGAAACTCTGCCTGAAACTCTATTGTTGTCGGATCAACTGTCTTATATGTGTCGCTGTGAATATCTTGCGTGGAGTCTGTCGCGAGAACGTAACGGAATTGGTGTTTGTACTTCTTCGGGACTATGAAGCTGACTAGGAGTGATAGGAATCCAACCACAAAAGGAAGCAGAGTTAGTATCAGCCCTATTAGTATGAGGCCGGGATTCTGATCTTTCCAGGGCTTCTCGTTGAGTACTGCCACTCCAACTGGAACCAATAACAATAGAATAGACAGCACATATCCCAGCTTAGTAGGCCTTCGAAAGTTGGTGATTTTGGTGGTTTCAAGTCTCCTAGCAAGTCGATCCTTTGTTTCCTTCCAATCTGTTCCGGCGATCCAACTGATGTCCGAAAGAAAATCGATTAACATTTCGAGGAATGAGCGATGAAGGGGATCGCGCTCGTGCGCCCACGCATCAAAAACAAATAGTCGGGTTTTGGTCCGGAGCTTCTTATTCAGCATTCCGATAACAGAGGACTTGCCGCTTCCCCACGGACCAGTCAGAGCGATTGCCCTGCCATCTTGCCCTGACTCGATTAGTCTTGCAATGGAGTCGGCGATTTGCTGGTGTGTCCCAAGCTCATCCGCCTCAACAATATCGTCGGTCAGAATCCTGAAAATTGGTTGTTGATCGTCTGTCACTTTTCCCCCTTCGGCATCATTCCATTCTCGCGCAGGCAAAATGATCCCACTAGTATCGTTTGTTCATTTGCGTTCATTGATACGTGTATATCCCCACTGGAAGAAGCCGGAAAACCAGAGCCTGGCGTCGTCGGGATGCCAACGGCTTCCCAATGCTTCGATATTTTACAACTTACACCAATATATTACATGCGGGAGCAGTTGCCAACAGAAAAACGCTGGTCTGTGACATTTTTGTAGCGCCATTGTA
The DNA here is from genome assembly GCA_903930455.1 of uncultured bacterium. GTDB lineage: Bacteria > Zixibacteria > MSB-5A5 > CAIYYT01 > CAIYYT01 > CAIYYT01. Next base: position 4,983 of record CAIYYT010000018.1, read on the forward strand.
GATAAATCACCACCACTTTGTACCCCACCCAAAGCCTTGCGTCGGGTGGGTTTTTCTTTGCTGGCTGTACCCTGTGTCTGACCACCAGTCCTGACCTGAAACCGCAACCTCGTTCCGTCGGGTCTTGCGCTCCGCCTTCCACAATCCCTCAGCAATACCAATTACTTAGCGGAGCGTGTGACCCGACGGCCACCGACTTTTTGTAGCGCCTCACTGCAAAAGCATTCTCCGCACCAGTTGGTAGTTTTGTAGGTCGGGTTCGCAGCGAAGCGCCGAACCCGACATTCCCCAACGCTTTATCCTCCCTCTCCCTGTGGGAGCGACCGAGGGTGAGGGATTTTTTTGTAGCGCCTCACTGCAAAAACATTCTCCATAGCAGTTAGTAGAACGCTGGTTGCGGCACCGAAGGTCACCCCGGAGTGCTCTGTGGGTCGGGTGATTAGCGGCAGAGCAAAAACGAAGTTGGTTTTTGTGTTC